>DATFEX010000097.1:0-3029 GCA_035250685.1 Nitrososphaeraceae archaeon
AATGTTGCTATTAAAAGGTAATATGACTCTGTCATGAATTTATCACTTAAGATTTTATTATCCTTTTAAACTCCTGAATTCCTGAACGTCTATCTGTTTATACAATCGATATGCAATGATTATGATTCCCAGAGCTACGGCCACCTCCGCCGCCGCTATTGCAATGGAGAATAATGCAAAAACTTGTCCCTCTACATTATGAACATGCCTTGAGAAAGCAACTAGATTCAGATTAGCAGCATTTGCAATAATCTCAATTGAGAATATCATGCGTATCGCGTTTCGCTTGACCACAAGACCATATATACCAATCGAAAACAGTGCGATTGCAATAATTACAAAGTCAATTAGCTGATTCATTTTCTTTTATTAATCCCTCTCTTCTAGCCAGTGCCAAAGCACCAATAACAGCCCCTGCTAGTGTAAGTCCCAGTACTATAAGTGCAGGTGAATAATATGTGAGCATTGTTTTGCCAATTTCTTTTATGTCAATTGGAGTAGAGTCTGGATTACCAAACATAGGATTGTTTATTCCAGATACAAGGAAGATAGCACCAATTCCTCCCATGGTTACGAGAGCCAAAATAATTCCACCTGCCTTCCTACCCTTGTCGTCTTTAGCAGAAAATAAGTCTTGAGTTCTTACAAGCATTACTGTAAATATAACAAGCACTGCTACGGCTCCGACATAGACAGTAATTTGAAACATGGCTACAAACTGTGCATCCAATAATAGGAAGAATCCGGCAATCCCCAACATAGAAATTGCAAGAGCTATAGCACCATAAATCAGCTCTTTACTTTCTAATGCCACGATAGAAGTTCCTACTGTGAGTATCGCTATTCCAACGAAATATGCATCAACCATGATCAGCACCCCTGTTTCCTATCTTCAACTCTACATCACCATCATACTTTGGTTTGATACCCAATTGCTCTGGAGTATATATCAGATGCTCTTTTGTAAATGATGACAATTCATAATCATTTGTCATGTATAGTGCATAGAACGGACATGCATCAACACAAAGACCACAAAACACACATTTTCCATAGTCAATTTGAGGCATTATGGATTTTTTATTATGTTTCCATTGTTCATTGACCTTTACCATTCCAATTGCTTCAGCAATTCCCTCACAGGCAATTGCACATAGTTGACAGCCAGTACATTTATCATGAAATAGGATATGTCTTCCTCTAGAACCTGCGATTCCTACACCTCGTTTTGGATCAAATTGATATCCATCACCGACAAACTTTAGTTTCTTTTCTGGATATCTTAATGTGAATCTCTTGATTAGGAGATGTTTTGAACCTGATTCAATAGCTTTTATGAATCCTCCTGCAGAGTTCATGGACTTAAGATAAGCTCCGCCATATTTTAAGTTAAGAATCAGTGAATATTATCAATCACAAATCAAATTTTATTAAAACTAGGTTAAACCGGGACTATTTTGTAAATAGTTCCATCAATTCCCAGAATGTAGAGGTATCCATCTGGTCCTACCTGAATGTCAGTAATTACCCCAAAACCCTTACCAAATATTATACCTTGATTTTCCTGAGGAGTATCTGCAACCTTATCAGCAAGGGGTGGACTTAATTGCAATTGTTGCCTAGTTGAATCGAGTTCAAAATTGTATAGATTACCCGTTTTTACATCACCAACGAATATTGTGTTCTCATACTCCGATCCTAATTTAGAAGAATTTAAGAATTTGAGAGCAGTTGGAGCAACGGTTTCCCTCCATACAAATTCTGGATCGCTGTATTTTCCCTTTCCGTCAAAATAAAATAAATCTTCATTAGCATCAAAACTTGATAGGGCCATACCCATTGCCTTTCTCCAGCCACTATTAAACCCCGGATAGACATAATTAATTTCATCCTTGTCAATTCCGCCATTTTCACTGTCCCATAAGTTACCCGTAACAGGATCAAAATCAAACCCAAAGCTATTACGTATACCATATGCGTAGTAGAGTATGTTTGGGACTGAATTTCCAAGCGGTCCCTCATGCACAGACTTGCCTTCCTGAGTTACTCGTAGTATTCCACTTGTTCCATCTGGAGAATTACCTCTCAGTATATTCTGAATGTTACCCATTCTGCCTCCAACATCCCCAACGACTAAATACACATTATTATCCGGACCTATTACCACTTTTCCACCGTTATGATTATTTTCGTGTCCTACTATAGTCGAAGTCGCTGGCAAATTCAAAAGTAAAAGTGGATTTACAAGTTTGTTATCTACGAGCTCGTATCTGTAGAGTCTATTACCGATGACAATTCCAGAATTATTTGCCTCTGTATAATACAGGAATACAAATGTCTTATCATGTTGATTCTTTGATATTGCTATTCCTAACATTCCTAATTCTACTTCTGTTCCCACTTTTACCTGAAGCAACGGATCTGGTTGTAAGGTTCCGTTGAGGATTCTCTGTACTTTGCCTGTGTTTTTCTCCAGCATGAGGATATCTTCTGGACCAAGAAATGCCATACTTGTCGCTGGGCCTCTAATGCCATCCTTGAAGAATAGTTCAACTTTCAAAGAAGGGTCAACTAGGTCTTGTCCGCTGCTCTCCGGTAAGGCCCTCACGTATGCTGCATATGAAATATTGTTCTCACTTATGCTTGAAATTAGCACAAAAGTTGAACTTAAAAGCAAAATCAAAAATGCAAGAACAATAGTTCGCCTTCGCATCAATACAAAAATTTCCTACCAATCTTTTATCTGTTTGGACAGATTAGGTGGTGCTTGGCGTCAGTGTTTTTTAATTTTTCCCATGATGGATTCAATCAAACTTATCGCTGTATTATTGCAAATATTAGGAGCGAGAGAAACGGATTTTGAATTTCTAAAGTGGATTTAGGGCTTTAAATTGAAAATTAGAGTAAATAGAAAGATAGATAATATGTTTATTCATATTTATCCTCTAATTCATGACACCTAGTCTTATTTCCCTATCATCATTGGATGACAAATATGTAAAAGAGAAAAGCATTACAAATTCAGAACC
>DATFEX010000098.1:0-8516 GCA_035250685.1 Nitrososphaeraceae archaeon
TTCAAGTGATCGCATATATTTAAACGGTTGTTTCTTTCTCCAATATGAGAATCATGTATGTAGAATAAATATTGCATGATGCTAAATTGAGTTGGCTAAAAGACTAAAGTCTGGAGTCGAGCCAAACGGCATCTAAGTCACTCATCTAAGGAAACAGAACGAGTCATCAAATTCCGTCCTACCCGGCATGTATCTCGTTGGCCCGCGGTGCAAAAATAAGCTGGGTAGGATTCTTATAAATTATCTTGTTATGAAATTTACAAATTCAGAATAATAATAGATTCTTTTCCCTAGAATGAATTTCAAGCTATAGAACGAAAAAATTAGTCATATTCAATTCGTTGTTTTTTGTACAACATTTTATTTCCATAATTTCAAAATAGTTCTTTAAAGCTGTTTAGGAGCTATAAAACACGTGGCGCACCTTTCTCAATTTTGAATTCAAAGCTGGCTATATTGCTCTTGTAAAATAATACTCTTTTACCGCTTTCATCTATCTCAGACCTGTGAACTCTCACAACACCGTATCTTTGGAGTTTTTTAATTTTTTTATAAGTAGAACTTAAAGGAATATCATTTTCAATACTTATCTGGGTTGCCGCCTTCGGAGAGTCCCTAATAGATGTAATAATGCGGAAAGCCATATCATCTGAAATTTCGTGAATCAGCGAAATATCATTCTCAATCGAATTCCCGTTCATTTGCAGGGTCATTTAGGACAGCCTAATTAGGCCCGACTAATATTTAAACAGGATTGATCGTTTTAATCTTGATCAAACTACGACTGTTCGCATTTCCAAAATAATCTCATTAGCATTCAATAAGTAATCAGTGCGACAAACCGTTTAAATAGTTAGGCGGTAATCGGCGCATGGTACCTACCGGACTGAGCCTATCGTTAGTAGTTTTGCTATTCTACGGTTATGGATTTGGCTTGGGTATGTCTAGTGGTCAGGAAGATGATGTAAAAGAAAAAAGTCCTGTTGAAATAATTACAAAGATTAGATCGTTACTTAATCAAACTATAGCAGAATATCAGAACAAGAATTTTAGTGGCGCTTCAGCTCTGGTGGAAGAGGCATATTTGGAGAATTATGAATTTATCGAAGCCCCACTGGCAGAACAAAACGAGACTCTAATGGAAGAAACAGAAGTAAAGCTCAGAGAAGAGTTACGAGACTTGGTTAAAGACGATGGCAAAGAAACAGATGTTCAGTTACTTGTTGAAAAAATAAATACAAACTTGAATCAAGCTGATCTATTCCTAGCAAATCAGTCTACAAAAAATTAGTTGTGATGTTATTATGATTTATATTTACATTAACAAAATCACTTCTACCTGTTCAATGCCATGGACACGACAATCACGACAATAGATCATTTTTCCATGTCTATAGATATAATAACTAAACCTGTATTCTTATTCAATTCAGCATTAATTAATCCATGGGAAATAATTGGGAAATATTGGAGCTTGCAAAAGTTTTTACACCTCATCGAGTTAAATACCAAACACCAATTTACTATAACAAGGGATTATGTGATATAATATAATTGATAAAGTGTATGAATGCTATATTGAGAGGAAAATTTCCTAAACTTACCTCTTCTGTTGCTACAAGAAATAATCAATTAAGAATTGGTGTTTTTGTAGTTACGTTTCTGATTCTTATTTTCACAAGTCCTCTTGCACAATCTTCTCAAGTGTATGGACAATCTGACCCGTTTACCCCGTCTAATAATTGCTCAAAGCTTTCGGTCAGTGGGATTACTGCCAGTGGGTCTGATTCAGTGAACCCGCCATCACATGCAATAGATCAGAATCTTAATACAAGGTGGTCGAACCTGGGCCTTGGATCATGGATTCAGATCGATCTCGGACAAGAGAATGTAATTTGCACCGTAGGGATTAACTGGCATAGAGGAAATGAACGTGTTAATACATTTGTAATTTCAGTTTCAAAGGATGGGAAAACTTTTGCCAATGCTTACTCTGGTAAAAGTGATGGTACATCACTAACAGAACAAAAGTATAATCTTCAATCCCAGACAGGCAGGTTTGTAAGAGTTATGGTCAATGGGAACACACAAAGCAATTGGATTAGTATAAGCGAATTAAAGATTTATGGTTACAAGGGTTTATCTGAATCTGAATCATGTACCAATAGCCAAGTTTCACAGGCAACTGCTTCTGCATCAAGTAGCCAAACTGGTTTTCCAGCTTCTATGGCAGTAGATAACAACCTTAACACGGTCTGGTCTAATTATGGGATAGGCTCATACATACAACTTGATTTAGGATCAAGTAAGAACATTTGTAGTATTGATATTGCCTGGTATAAAGGAAATGTCAGAACGAATAATTTCGTAATTTCAACATCTCAGGATGGAAAAACTTACAAAACTGTATTATCAACAGTAAGTAGTGGAAAGTCCCTTTCATATGAAAAATATGATATTGTTGATACTAATGCAAGATACATACGAATAACTGTTAACGGAAATAGTCAAAATAATTATGCTAGTATCTCAGAGATCAGAACCATGGTACCAGCCTCAAGTACCTCGCAAGTTCAATGCACTTCTGGTCATATTCAGAATGCTAAAACGTCAGCAAGTCAAACTGGATTTCCTGGAACGAATGTTCTTGATGATAATTTAGACACTAGGTGGTCAAATAACGGTGTGGGTTCATGGATTCAATTAGATTTAGGAACAATCAACAAGGTATGCGATGTCAGTGTTGCCTGGTATAAAGGAAACGAAAGGCAGAATAATTTTGTCATATCCACCTCAAATGACGGAGTCACATTTACAAATGTACTAAGCACCAGAAGTACAGGTTCCACACTAGATCCTGAGAAGTACAATATTGTAGATACTAATGCAAGATACATACGAATAACTGTTAACGGAAATACTCTAAATAGTTATGCTAGCATTACAGAAGTATCTCTAAATATAGTCTCAACTCCAGGATCAAACTATTACTTAGGAGCGGCAGGAGACTGGGGTTCGGCCCGAAATGATAATTGGGAACAAACAGTAGATCTCATGATAGATAACAAGATAAACTTGGCACTTGGACTTGGCGATTATTCGTATGGCACCCTCGAGGAATTTGAGCCTGTTGTCAATGAATTAAAGGATGCAGGAATTCCAATGAAAGGCGCTAGAGGGGATCATGACTCAGATTCCTACGCGAGTTTATTTGGACAGCCATCCATGGTTCATGCGTTTGATGCAGGATCGGCCAGAATAATAATGCTAGATGCCTATAGATCACCTTCTTCAAATGCTCAGTTCTTGGAAAACGAACTTAAAGCGACAACAAAACCATGGAAGATAGTAGTAACAACGACTCCTCTATACACAAGCCCATCGAATCATGATGTAGATGAAGATCAAACCGACGCGTTACAACCTATAATAGACAAGTATGGAGTAGACCTAGTAATGTGGGGAGACAACCATAATTACGAAAGGATAAAGTTTCCAGATAAACATACAGTGTATGTGCAATCTGGTACCGCAGGTAGATCTCATTATGACTTTGACGGGCAAATAAAAGAATCAATATATCAAAATGATACTGATTATGGCTTTACCAAAATACTAGTCACTCCAACCTCCTTAATGGGACAATTCATATCCCAAAGTGGAAAAATTTTGGATACTTTTAGCATTGTAAAGTAATTATCTGAATTTAGAAACGACATACCGTTTAAATAGTTAGGCGGCACTAATTTGCCCATGAATTCTGGGTCCACATCATTATTATCTATACCGTCAATATCTGGTTATGGATTAGGCATACTTTTAGTTTCTAGTGATCAGCAACACAAACGAGGATCACCTTCAGTAAAGACAAAAACTTACAAAAAGGACCAAAGCGGTGTTACGACACTCATACTCAATGTGGCAGGATCCATACCATCTCTTATTTCTCGCGGAGTCAAAACCTTTCACATATTTACTTCAGAAATAGAAGGTAAAGAGAGAAACAAAAATTAGAAAACTCTTTCTATATTAAATCTCTGGACATAGTAAATGGTGACAAAGTTGCAGTAAGTTTCTACAACATGGATCCAATAAGACATGAAAGGCATTCTTTTACTATGGGAGACCCTTACAAAATAGATATTGATGTTGCATTTGCCGAAAATGGCGAAGTTACTTTAACGGCCAACAATCAATCAATAAACCAGTACTACAGTAAAAACCATCAACCATTACCCGATGGTCAAGTATTGGCGTTACCTCAATAAATCTTGCATAGATTTGGATCTGATTTGGATAAATATTTTTAAAATAGATAGACATTATCCTTTACGATAGTATATTGAAAACAACTGAAACCATTCTGAGTGCTATGATCATTACGAGTCTTATCTTTTCGGTAATGTTAGTAACAACCAAATCTCAATCTCAAATATCCTTTGGTGCTTCTCTAAATATCCAGAACTTTATGAATATGACTGAGGAACAAAGAATTGACGCAGCTCAGAACATGACTCAGGATGAAAAGCAAATGATAATGAATAATTTTTCAAAACAAAATGCCACTGTTAATGAAAATATGTCTGATACCATGACACCAACAAATACCGAACCCTTAATGGGTAATTTCATTGATGCGGGAGATGGTTTTCATAAAGCTGAGGGAATTGCTAAAGTAATTGAGCTTACAGATGGGAGAACGTTTTTGAGATTGGAAAATCTAAAAACTACGAATGGACCGGATCTCTATGTTTATCTTTCTACTGGAAAGGATGTGTCTGAAATCGTAGATCTTGGTAAATTAAAAGGCAACATTGGTAATCAGAATTATGAAATTCCTGCTGGAACAGATTTATCAAAGTTTAATAACGTGCTAATTTGGTGTAAGGCATTCTCAACTCTTTTCGGCAGCGCACAACTATCAACTTAATAATTGGATGATGATTCACAAGTATATGAATTGGAAAAAAATTATTATTGTAATCATCATAGCTGTAGTCGCCATTTCAATCGGCTTATATACCATTTTACCCCTGTTTACTAATACAGTAGTGGACGAGCCATTCCCAACAGCATCAGAAATGATTCTAGGGGTAATAAATGATGAGAACTTCAAACAAAATTCACCAAGACCGAATTAATTTTTCTTTATCCAGTATCATTTGGTTGTGCGCAAAAAAAGCATTACTATGTTAGGTAAGTTTGGAATGTTAGGACTATCCAGATATATAAATAATTGAATTCCAATTGATGATGCGGACTATTTTTTAATTCCGACTATGCATATAGATTCATTAACAAATCTTACGTGACCGCTCTCTGGATCTGAGTATTTCAGTTTAGCTTGTTCAGTAATATCATTCCAAACTTGCTGTTTCTTAGCATCCGTTTCATTAGATAAAATTGTACGAATTGGTGCAACAATATCCTGATTGAATTTGGTATAGTCCTCAGCAGAATCAAATTCAAAGATTACTGGAATCTTTTCCGTTCGTATGTCCATGAATCCCGCTTTGTTGAAGGATTTTTTCAGCGAATCCACATCAGCCAAACTTAATGGGCCCGGCAATCCTTGACCTGGTAACGCACCTAGATGTTTTCTAGCAGTATCCATAGATAAACTAATGAATGGAACTTTGGATGGTTCGGACCATACTGCTGCTGCCAATTTTCCTCCGGAAGCTAATTTGTGATGCATATTATCCAATGCTGTTTGAAGATTTGGTAGAAACATTAATCCCCATCTACAAATAATCGCATCATATTCTTCATCAGTCTTTAATTTCAGGTTTTCGGCGTCACTCTGCACAAATTCCATGATATCCTGTAGACCAAGGGATCTTGCTCTTTGTTCCCCAATTGACAACATTTCTGCGGATATATCTGTAGCAGTAACATGCCCCTTCTGCCCTACAATTTTCCCTGCGGTAATTGCAGGTTCACCAATACCTGTTGCTATATCTAAAACTCTTTGACCTGATTTAATCTCAGCGAGCTCGACTAATTTATCACTAACTTCTTGCGCACCATTTTCTATCGTTTTCCACCACTTCTGCCATCCAGCTGCTACGCTATCCCAACTCTGTCTTTGATTTGACTTAAACGCTTCAGGATCAAAACTATCTTTGCTCATTACAATCCATGATCGGTTTACCTTAATTAAAATTTCTATTTTCTCATAAAGAAGATTGACTTGCTTGCTTGTGTGACATGCATAATGGAAATTTGAAAATAGATGAGAATTTTTATATCTTGACAGAATTAAGTCAATTTAATTACGGTTTAAAATAAAACACTCATGGGCTGGTATTAATTAAAATTGTAATTAATATAATTACATTAGAATGAAAATGAAAAGAATATTTTTGATTTATTATAAGTGACTATCATCTATTGCTAATAGTATTTCAAATAGTTCCAAATCTAGTATCAATACCAATCGTAGATAATTCAATTGAATAAGATGCAAGTTGTCCTAATAAATTAATTCTTTAATAACAAAGTTTCAAAAAGTTCTTATCTTTTGCAATGTATATTAGGTCAATACAGATCTTGGAGTAGGAGGATAGTATAATGATGACAGCATGCATCATCTTGAATTACACCTCCGTTCTCCAAGACTGCTAGAGGTTGCAGGTTAGTGGAAGACATGCTCCGTAGGCTATTCAAATTTTAATATGGTAATATGGGTAACTCACTTTCACTTAAGATAAAGTACGAGAACAGAATAAAACCAGGCATGATTAGCATGGCTGAGTGATGAACAAGAAACAACCAACAATATTGCCTGCAGCCTGTAAGCCAATATAATAAATCAAAAATAAATATAAAAGGACTTGGATAAAATGTTCTAGCAAATTCAATTTATTTCCCAACTAATGATATCATGTCAGAGTCATTACACTCTTAGATTGAAGTTGTCAATTGATTCTTGAGTATTTTGCAACAAATTACTTGAAACTTGTCATAAAAGACTGTATTTTGTTGCATAAAGATTCGTAGTGCATTAGCGGATATTAGCAAGTTCTACTCCCAGTGTGGAATCAAAAATATATTTTACTACGTTGTATAAATTCCATGAAACAAATAAGGGATATAATGTCAAAAAAGCTAGAAACCATTCAAACATCAGATAGTGCAAAAGATGCTGCAAAGAAAATGTTAGATAAAAATGTAAGCTCACTTGTAATAGTTGATGAAAGTGGAAACTCAATAGGAATTATTACTGAACGCGACATTACAAGAGGTGTTTGCACACACGATGTACTAAGTAAAGAATTCTTGATACAACATTTAATGTCTTCACCTTTAACTACAATTGATTCCAACTCGTCTGTAGAGATGGCCGCAAATCTAATGTTACAAAGTAAGGTAAGACACCTAATTGTTAAAGATGGAAACAAAACAGTGGGTATTGTTACTGCTAGTAACTTTATTGATTATTTAAATGAAAAACTGGATCCAATGCATCCAGAAGCAAGGGTGCTTCAAACTATAAAAGACGAGATTTGAGTGACTACTTTCTGACTTCATCATTGCCTTGAACTTAAATTGATTGAATCGATGACCAGCCCTATTACGATCTTTCATACCAGATAATATGCGTCTCCAATTTACCTACTGCGTGCTAAAACTTTACTAAATCCACAAAAGGTATGATATGGTGTAAATTAGAGCTAGGCATTGTATCATTCAGAAACTTTAATCTTATAGGGCCATTTTATAGGATTCTACATGATAATTATCAATCAATTGGCAAAAAATTTAATTATTAGCGCGAAGCATAAGACAAAAAGGGATATTCGTGCTAAAGGCGAAGGATGACGAGTACATTAAACGTAAGTTAGTTCACCTGGGGTTTAGGATAGATGAGAATGTTCTTGACAGTTTAAAGAGGGCTGCAAAAAGGACAGAAACCACGGTAAGCAATCAAATCAATACTATTCTCAGAAATTGGGTCGCACGAGATACGTACTTTCAAGAACTGGGGTTTATTCCTACCAGTAAGGATGTCCTCAGAGCTTGGGTCAATAAAATAGAACAGAAAGAACTGATTATGCAGGGCAGAGATTTTGGATTATCTGCAACAGAATTCATAGCTTATTTTTTTGGTGAAGTTAACGTAACTAATATGATCAAGTTTCTAGAAATACTATTGAGCAGATTTCCATCCTATGATCATAGGATTGAAAATAAGACGCATTCATTTCACATAAACCATGATATCTGTATAAAATATTCAATTTTTTTTAGCGAACTATTGAAATCAATGATAGAATCAATTATCAAGACGCCAGTAAAACTCAAGAGTTTGACACAGAAAACCATAATAATTTCATTTGATATTTTGTAGTAAACAAATGAGTATTATCAAACGTTGCACATTGTCACACAAAGTTGAACAATGCTTGACGTTGTCATTTATAGTATCAACATGCAAGTATCGCATCAGACTGTACACTAGTAGTATAATATCCAGCGAATATAAAAGAAATGCAATGGCAAAAACAGCAAAA
>DATFEX010000099.1:0-13028 GCA_035250685.1 Nitrososphaeraceae archaeon
TCTTTAATTTGAATATGATCAGGTTTTACCCTGTTAAATTCATAGAAAATTCCACCGTCCTTTTCTATACCCTTAGCATCGGGTATGAATTCTCGAATTTTTTCCAAAAAATCTCCATAACCACATCCTACATCCAAATACTTTGGTTTCTGCGAAATTGATTTAGCTATTGCTACTACTCGCAATACGTCAACTTTTCTATAGCCAAAATATGTACCGCAAATATAAGGAAATATGTAACGTTCATGAAATGAAACTTTGCAATTTTCTCTGAACTCATAATATTTTGAGTATGCTCTACGAAGTTCATCAATTTGAAATGGCATACATTAATAGATTACAAATTTTACTCAAATTTAACCTATTATTTTGATCTTTGGGCTAGAACATGATTTTATGCTTTTTGATTTACCTAAATTTTTAGGATAAAATTGTCCAAAAGGCTTATAAAGTTCTACTCTGACTTTTCATTATGGCTCGTAAGTTTGAAGAATGGTGGAATTCTGTTCCCGCTGATTTAAAGACAAAAGCTCGAAAAGGTGATGAAGGAAACAAACCATTGTTAAACCAGGTTAACTATGTTTTACTTCATCTTCATCTAGCAGGAAAGCATGACGCAAAACCAAGTCATGATGAATTGAAGGACTGGCTTCACAGCGGTCAAGTTGACGTATTAAGAATGAACAAATAGTCAACTCTCCATTTTCTTTTTTATCATTTTTTTATTTTCTATATAACACTGTTTTGGATTAAGCATAGTGTTTAAATAGTTTCAAACATATGCTCCTTTAGTGATTTAGTAGATTGCCTATTGCAATACTTCCAGATGTTGATGAACAAAGATGTATTGGCTGTGCTCTATGTGTCGAAATTTGTACTGCTCTTGGTCCAGATGTATTGAGGGTAAAACCAGTTGAGGGATGGAAGAGAGGTAAAGCTTTTGTATTCTATCCTGAAAGATGCATTTCAGATGGTGCATGTGTAGGCGTTTGTCCAACTCATGCTATATTCTGGATGAGACCAATGGAATATACAGCAGGACAACCAGTTCCCTTACACAAGAACGGTGTATTCGACAAGGGTTGGGAAGAAGGCTAAGAAATCTTTCACTTCCATTTTTTAATTTTATTTTTGCAATTGATATTTTGATGTAATTATTATCTTAGATATTTTGATGTAATTATTATCTTAGATATTTTGATGTAATAATCACTAACAGCTGTCCATGAAAGCTAACATAATCTATAGTTACTCTAAAAACTGTCAGCTTTTTGAAATTATGAATTGTCTGCTTTGAAATTTAATTCTTAACTAAAAACTTATTGTAATCCACAACTTTAGAAGCTTTTTCATAATTTAGTATCTCATCATTAAAACTCAACGTATAACCAATTTCATCAATCCCTTCCAAAAGCATTTTTTTCCTGGTCAAATCTATATCAAAACTAAAAGTTTTTTCAGAGATAGAAATTGTTTGATTGGCTAGACTAATTTCTGCAATTGGATCAACATTTTCTACCAAATCAAAAAGGTACTCTATTTTTTCCTGGCTCAGGTATATCGGAAGTAATCCTTTCTTAAAACAATTGTTGTAAAATATATCCGCAAAGGAAGAAGCAATTACCACTCTAATCCCATAGTCGTATAATGCCCAGACTGCATGCTCTCTGGAACTTCCACATCCGAAGTTATCTCTTGTTAATAACACCTGTCTACCATTATATTTTGGATCATTGAGGACAAATTCTCTCTTTGGTTTTCCTGAATGATCAAAGCGCCAATCATAAAAAAGAAAACCACCATATCCAGTTTTTTGAATTAGTTTGAGAAATTGTTTTGGAATAATCTGATCCGTATCTACATTTGTCATGTCAAATGGGATTAGTCTGCTTTTAGTATCTCGAAATGGTTCCATGAATATCACTAGTTTAGAACCAATCCCTCACATCAACAAAATGACCTTCTATTGCACATGCTGCAGCCATTATAGGACTAACTAGATGGGTCCTCCCACCAGATCCCTGCCTGCCTTCAAAATTTCTATTAGATGTGCTTGCACAACGTTCCCCTGGTAGTAATATATCTGGATTCATTCCAAGACACATGCTACAACCTGATTCTCTCCATTCAAATCCTGCATCTTTGAAAACCTTATCCAAACCGATTTGCTCAGCTTGTAATTTGACCTTTTGAGACCCTGGAACTACCATTGCCCTTACATTTGTCGATACCTTCCTCCCCTTAATGACAAGTGATGCTTCCATGAGATCTTCTAATCGTGAATTTGTACATGAACCTATGAACACTCTATCTACATGAATATCCGTCATTGGAGTACCTGACTCTAAATTCATGTATTCTAGAGCTCTTTTAGCTAGTTTCCTCTTATTTTCATCACTTTTCGCATATTGTTCGGGTGAAGGGATGGAATCGGTTATGTCTACTACCATAGATGGGTTTGTTCCCCAACTAATCTGGGGGGCAAGGTTGTCGACATTTATGGTTTCGACTCTATCAAATCTTACATTTTCATCACTTTTCAAATTGCCTTTCCAAAATTCTACCAGCTTATCAAGGCCTGATTCATTTGGCGCATATCTTCTTCCGCGCAGGTAGCTAAACGTAGTCTCGTCAGGGGCAATCAAACCTGCTCTCGCTCCACCTTCGATAGACATATTGCATATGGTCATTCTCTGTTCCATTGATAAACCAGAAATCACATTTCCGCGATACTCGAAGACCATTCCAGTTCCTCCATCGGTTCCTATCTTGCGAATAATATTTAGTATGATATCTTTCGAAGTAATTGCATGTCTTTTTCTTAGATTTCCTTCAATATTGATTAGAAATGATTTTGGTTTATACATCCACAGACATTGAGTAGCAAGAACATGTTCAACTTCACTTGTTCCTATTCCAAAAGCGAGGGCACCAAATGCACCATGTGTGGATGTATGACTATCGCCACAAACTATAGTGGTGCCAGGCAATGTGAATCCAAGCTCAGGCCCAATAACATGGACTATTCCCTGATCCGGGCTTGTCATGTCATAGATAGTTATACCAAATTCCTTGCAGTTTGTGCTTAACGTTTCAAGTTGAGTCTTTGACACCTCGTCAATAATCGGGAGAGACCTACTTTCAGTCGAAACATTATGATCCGTTGTTGCTATCGTCAAATTAGGGCGTCTAACCTTCCTGCCACTTTGCTTTAAACTAGCAAATGCTTGGGGAGATGTAACTTCATGTACCAAATGCCTGTCAATATATATCAAAGAAGGGCCACCAGAATTATCCGCATTTTCCTTCTGACTATTGTCTGTAACTAGATGACTATCCCAGATCTTGTCAAAGAGGGTCCTTTGCATTATTATGTATTGTTAGCTAAATCGGCATATAATCATATTACTATCGCGGTAGCTAGGATTTGAAAACTATTGCAAGCGGTGACAATGCTTAAATTTAGTATTTATAGAAATTAATTTCAATGTTTCCGCATGACAATAAGAACTTCGACAAGAACTACGAAGAGTACGTTATGAACCATATAAAGAAAGGGACGACTACTTGTGCATTAACATGTAAAGATGGAGTTGTTTTGGCTGCAGATACAAGAGCCAGCGCTGGTTACTTTATTGTGGATAGAAATGTTATGAAGATTCAAAAGATAGATGAGCATTTGGGCATGACAATCGCCGGAGGTGTTGCTGATGCTCAAAATTTGGTTGATCTCTTGCGCTACAACGCAAATTTGTATAGATTGTCAAATAAAGATAGATTAATTCCTGTAAAATCAGCCGCAAGACTTTGTTCCAATGTTCTATTCAATCAAAGATACTATCCTTATTACGTGCAGCTCATTATGGCAGGATTTGACAAGAATGGCGATGGATCACAAATATACAATATTGATTTATTTGGATCCATAACGAGTGAAAAGTTTATTTCAACTGGTAGCGGTTCACCAGTAGCTTATGGTTACCTAGAATCAGAATATAAAAAAGATCTCAGTGTAAATGATGCATACAAGATTGCAATTCAGGCAATTGCAGCTGCTATAAGGAGAAATTCTGGAACTGGTGATAACATAAATGCTACCATTATAGACAAAGATGGATATAGAGAGTTGTCCAAGGAAGTAAAGGACGCAGTACAGGCAGTTTACTAACATCACTTTTATTTTCTCATTCAAATCAGCCGAAAACTAATCGTTGAATAAATGTGTATTAAATAATTTTCTAGAACTGTTGGTTCAAACAAGATTTCCAATAATTACAAATTGATAAATACACAAGATAGAAAGTATCAGAAAATCAAGGCAGAAGTTAAGAGGTTTATTCAAAAAAATAAGAATGAAAAAATAGATCATTCAACTATTTTGAATTACTTGGATGTTGACTACGATACCCTAATGAGGATACTAAATGAATTAAGAAAAACGGGTAACCTAAAAACTACTTGAGATGTTCTAGTAATGTTTTCTGAGATTCCTCATCAACATTTTCATATGCATTATCCAATATTTTTCGTATTCTTTGGGCACGTGCTGTACCAAATCCTGGAATTTTAGCCAATTCAGCAGCTGATGCATTTAGGGCCCTTTTTGGAGTATTGAATTCCTTTAACATTTTTACAGCAAGCATGCCGCCGACTCCAGGCAACGAAGAAAGAACAGAAAGTTGCTGGATTTGTTCAGAGGTTTGTTTTCTAATTTTTCGTAAAAGTGGTCCATATGTATATTTTCTAGATAGTTTGTTGGCAATTGCAATCAGAAAGTTTGTCGTATGTTCCATATTTGGTGTATGAACTAGAGGTATCTTAAAATCCAAAACCACTGTAATTAGTGAATCATAAACTAGCTGAATTTTTTGCTCGTAGCTTCGAAAAGATCTTCCTGATTCAGTTTTCAGATCCTCCAATATGTTTCCTTCAACTATCAATAAGGGTGATGAAAAATGTTTTACGAGTTGCGAGCATTGAATGAATAATCTTCCATCATAAAAGGAACTTAATAGATCTGATATAGTTTTTCTTTCAATAACCACATTATTAAAAACAATATAGTCTCCAACCTTCAATGTTGCATAATCTACAAATACTCCTGACTGTTTGAGCAATTCTGGAATGCCACTGTTTCTTTCTCTTTTATCGACTACTATCCTCAAATTACATCTACCAAAGAATATTGTACCAAAGTTTTAAAAATATTGATATGAAGTGAGAGCCTCTAGTGGGACTCGAACCCACGACCTAAGGTTTACGAAACCTTCGCTCTACCAACTGAGCTATAGAGGCCTGCATCATGGATACATTTGCAACCACATAACCAATTTAACTATTTTCTAATTCAATGACATATTTACTGCAAGTGACTATGAATTAATTCAGACTTTGACATAATACAACATTAAATAGTTGAAAATTCAAGTTTTTCTAAAGTGAAAATTTCAATCTCTGGCATAAGAGGCATTTTTGGTCAAGACCTTAATTTACATACTATAATTAATATTTCCAAATTGTTCGCTAGTTATATTAATAATAATTCAACTATTACTGACAAAACATGTTTGATTGCGAGAGATACCAGACCTTCTAGTGATATAATTCATCGCACAACATCGGCAGCTCTTATGGAACAGGGATTAGATGTGATTGATTTAGGCATCGCTCCAACTCCGTTTGCTTTTCGCGAATCAACTAGATATAGTAACGCTATAATAGTAACAGCTTCCCATAATCCTTTGGAATGGAACGGCCTTAAATTTATAATCAATGGAAGAGGAATATTTGAAGACGAACTTGAATCAATTCAACAACAACAGGATAACTTTTCTAGCACAGAATTTGGAAAGTCATATCATATCCATTCGAAATACATATCTGATATGCTTGAATTAATGAGAAACAATGGATATATGAGTAATGATAGAAAAAATAATATCTCAATTGGAGTTGATCCCGGAGGGGGAGCAATATCTTCATTTATTTCACAACTTTACAATTCCTTGAATCAGAAATTCTCCACAGTAAATGAAATTCCCGGCATACCGTCAAGGTCTCCTGATCCAACAACCGATGATCTTTTTGAATTGAGGAAACTTGTCTTATCCAAAAAACTAGACTTGGGATTTGCATTTGACATGGATGCAGACAGGCTTGTAGTTGTTGATAAGAAAGGGAACAAACTTCCATCAGATCTTACACTGCTACTATGTATTGCAAGTACATTACATCATGGTGCGAAAAAATTTGTAGTCAGCATAGACACAAGTAATGCCATTGCGCACATAGTATCAGATCATGGAGGAACTTTTAGCCATTCTAAAGTTGGAGAAGCAAATGTTGTGAGACAACTGATAAAAATGAATGCTGATGCCGGTGGTGAAGGAAGTAGTGCTGGCTTTATTATGCCTAAATTTAATATGTGCAGAGACGGTATACTGGCCAGTGCAATCATTTCATCAATAAATGAAGATCTCTATGATGATTGTTTAGAAATTGCTTCAAATTACTCAACTATTAGATCAAAAATACCCATAGAATCAAATCTTCAGGAAGCAGTCATCAAAAAATTTGAAGAAAAATTTAAGGAAAAATCTTATCAAATAGTAAAAATGGATGGCACTAAAATATTAATCGATGATAAATCTTGGGTCCTAATTAGATCCTCTAATACAGAACATGCAGTCAGAATTTCAGTTGAATCAACTCCAGATAAAGTCCTGTCCATTTTTAACGATGCCAAGGAAAAGGTTCAATCTATTTATGAAGAGATTAAATGAAAGAGAAATTATAGATCTCTTTACTTCCTATATTAACGACCCTTTACTAGATAAGGTAAAGAATGATGATGTAGTAATTTTGCCACTAAGAAATGATTTGCTAAAGAAAATAAATAGAACATCCAGTATGAAAATTGTATTAAAGAGCGATATGTTAGTTGAAAGTACAGATGTTCTAAAGATTATGAAACCCTGGCAAATAGCAAGGAAGGCTATATTGGCATGTATCAGTGATTTTGCTGCAAAAGGCATAAGACCATATGGATGTCTTATTTCTATTGGAATACCAAGTAACTATTCAAGAAAAAACATAACCTCTCTAGCGGTTGGATTTACGCGAGCATCAAAGGAATATAACGTACACATTTTGGGGGGTGATACCAACGAATCAAAAGAGTTGACTATAGATTGTAATATGATGGGTATTACAACTTTACCGGATAACAAAATTCCTAGGCGAAAGGGTGCAAAGATTGGTGATTTGCTTGTTACATCTGGAAAATTTGGATATACCTCTTCTGGCTGGAAAATAATTCTATCAAAATTAAATGCCGAAAAGAAATTTAGAGCTAGATCTATATCATCGGTAACAATTCCAAAACCTCAAGTTGAATTTGGATTTAAACTCGCAAGATATTTTTCATCCTCAATAGATTCCAGCGACGGACTTTCCTCATCGCTTTACGAGCTTGTCCAAAAAAACAAAATTGATTTTGTCATTGATAAGATTCCAAGACCACGAAACTTGGCTCACTTTGCTACACTGAATTCTATCAAGACCGATGATCTGGTTTTTTTTGGTGGCGAAGAGTATGAAACAATCGCAACAGTACCAAAGCAATATTTTAAGAAATTTATGAAAGATGCCAAGAAACATAGAATCAAAGTCTACACTATCGGACAAGTAGTGAGAGGTAACGGAAATGTAATCTATGAATCAAATGGAATTCGAAAGATAATTAGAAACCAGGGATTCATGCACTTTGAAAAATAATATTTCATAAGGATAGATAAAAGTCGAAAGAAAGATTATCTTGTTGATTATACTCTTCGTCCTCTACGTCCGCCGGGTTTCCTAGTAGTATCATGAGGTATTGGAGTAACATCATCAATTCTACCTATCCTAAAACCGGCTCTAGCAAGAGCTCTTATTGCAGCCTGAGCACCAGGTCCAGGAATACGTGGTCCAACGCCACCAACTGCTCTTACTCTGATATGGAGTGCATTGATACCTTTGGTCTTTGCAATATCAGCTGCTGCAACAGCAGATTTCATAGCAGCATATGGAGAGGATTCGTATCTGTCAGCAGTTACGTGTCTTCCACCAGAACTAAAAGCAATTGTTTCTGCTCCACTAATATCTGTAATATGAACTAGAGTGTTATTATAACTACTAAATATGTGGGCTACACCCCATTTGTACTGTATTACTTCTTCAACTTCTGACATTAAATCTGTAATTCTAAATTTTTTAAAGGGTGTTAAAAACCTATCCTACTTTTCGAGGCTAAAATCGTAGGCTATTCAGACATTAAATTTTAAAAAATCAGCCCATCTGACAACGATATTGAGTATGCTTGATCTTAGCACAACTTTAATGAAGCGGGTAATCATGTAAATTATTTATGAAATGGTTCAATCGTGACAAATCTGACGACGAACCCAAGTCCCTAGCTTGCAAATATTGTGACATGAAATTTGAAGACAAAGAACGTTTGAAAAGACACACTAGAAAAGCCCACAGCGAAAAAGGCGGCGACATGCCAAGGTTCAACCCTTTTGGTACGTGAAATCAACACTGATAGGATAGAACATGTTTCCACTTCATGATGACAATCAGAGACTGCATGGCCGACCTTATGTTACTTATTTGTTAATAGCCATAAATGCAATAGTTTTTCTTGCAGAAGTAATTATGACAGCTAATTTCTCAGATAGAGCCTCAACAAATGCCTTGTTGCAAAATTATGGCGCAATTCCATACAAAATACTTGGAGGGGATATATTTTCAGCAGTCTCATCCATGTTTCTTCATGGCGGTATAGCACATCTTATTGGCAACATGCTATTTCTGTTTGTATTTGGAGATAATATTGAAGATAAATTTGGCCGCATAAAATATGTTCTCATATACATTGGATGGGGTCTAGCTGCTGCACTTGCACATAGTTTCTATGCAATGTCTACAGGAGGGGGAGAGATTCCTGCAATTGGTGCATCAGGAGCGGTTTCAGGAGTTTTGGGTGCATATTTGGTGCTGTTTCCACGAGCCAAAATCTTTACCGTAATAGCTGCATTTTTCATTACTACAGTGAGAATCCCCGCCATAGCGTACATCCCTTTCTGGTTTGTAATGCAAGTTATTCTGAGTCTGATAAATCCACTGGGCGGAGTGGCCTATGTTGCCCACATTGGTGGTTTTCTTGCAGGATTGTTAACTGGGTATTTATTAAAAAACGCAATAACTGGTTATAGTATGCCCACCCCACAAATCCGATATCAAAGAAAGGATCGTCAAAATCCCGCTACTATGCCTGACATGACTATTCATACACCGCCCGAGGTCATTAAAGGGTCTAATTTCTATGAAATCATTGCTGAAATGCCGGGGCTAGCAAGTCAGTCAGAGATACAAGCTAGTTATGATCCGAATAACCAGAGCGTAAGAGTATTCACTACTGGTCAAAGAAAATATGATATAAACATACGATTACCCGATGTACAAAATGATATTGTAAAAATTGATCAAATCCGATATCTTAATGGGATAGTAAGGATTCGAATCTCAAAACAATAATCCTTGTAATTTATTATCTTCTCGATAAATTATTTTGTAACTTGATCAACAACTGAAGAATCGTGTAGGCTTTTACTTAATTCCCTATATTTCTTGTTGACAAACTCCAAAGATTCTACCAGCTTTTTTGTTTTTGCATATTTAAATCGGACGAGCTCTTTATGTCTCCAAAAATGTTTTGCATCTGCAACATAAATGGTTGTAAAATAATCAGGACCAATTAGATTATCTGGTAATTTGATATTATAGGGAAAAAGATATTCAACACCAAACCACTCATCTCCGTCAGGGTAATCATTACCCGTTATAATATCAAAATATAGGTGTAGTTTATCTTCTACAGTGAATCCTTCGTCTTTTATGAGGGGGTGTCTAACATTAGATTTATGGTAATCTATCTTTAACAATTCTACTTCAAAATATGTTTTTATTATAGCACGCCTGAAAATTTCATTGGATTCCCGCAGATTCAAAGATAATATAATAACACACGATGACTATTTTATAATCTTTTTAGCAGAAGAATGAAAAATTTGTGTTGTGATCTAAGAATCTATTGAATATATGGACTGATCTACATAATTAATATAATAGCAAAAAATCTTAATCATCACTTAGGCGGGGGTCGCCTAGCCTGGTAGGGCGTGGGATTGCTAATCCCATGTTCGAAAGAACTCGTGGGTTCGAATCCCACTCCCCGCGCTTAAATTATGAATTAATCTTTCTTCATAGTTGGATGCTATGATTTAATTGAAATTCCATACTTTTCAACATAAACGAGAGAATCCAGAGGAACCCTGTCCTTTCTATTGCCTATTAATTTTCTTGAGGGATAGCCAAATCCAATCACGGCAGAGATATTAAATTCATCTGGAACATCGTAATTTTTCTTAAAACTATCCTTATTAATTCCTGTAAATATTCCTGAGCCAACTTTAAAATTCCAGGCTGCCAACTGCATGTTTTGAATTACTCTTCCCGCATCAATCAAATGAAAATGATATTTTGGATTTGTCAGAATTATTATTGCAAAATTACATCTAGAAACCCAATTACCACTGGTGCTGTCCTTTGCAAGATTCTCCAAGTTTTGTTTATCTTTTATTAGTATAAAGCGCCAATGTTGGGTGTTAAGACCAGTTCCCGTCAATCTGGCAGCCTCAAGTACCTTTAGTTTTATTTCAGCTGAGACTTCCTCTTTACTAAACTCCCTTATGTCAAGTTTGGTCCTTATGCAATCAAATGCATCCATGTATACACAATTATCTTTATGTATTAAAGCCCTTTTATCAAACTGATAGTTTGAACATAATTTAATAAAAACGAAAGAAAAAGAAGGTAAGAAAGGATTACTTTTGTTCCAATTCTTTAATCCTCTCCTTTATTCCCTGCACTTCTTTCTCAAGACCATCACTGTATTCTTTCAGTAAAGCAATCCTTTCTTCCCTCGTCAGAAAGTTTCTAACTTGGTCAACACCTACTCCGCAGCATCCGAATCCCATTAAATCACCTCCATGTGTTCCATTATCGGTCATACGATATATAGTGAAAGGATGTATTTATATATATCGGACATCCAATATAATACAAATGCGAGGAGCCGATGGCGAATGTTGTGATATGAGAGGACTGCTGGGATTTCTGATACTATTCTTGTTATCAAAAAAACCAATGCATGGTCAGGAGATAGCAAGCGAACTTGCAAAAAGAAGAGGTGACAAGCCAAGTCCAGGCACAATTTATCCCGCACTTAAGAGTCTAAAAGACTTAGGATTCCTTGGTGAAGAGAAAGAAGGTAAAACTATAACTTACAGGCTAACACCCAAAGGTGAAAAAGCCTTTGAAATAGCAAAAAAAAGATTTACAAAAACATTTTTGGGTGTTATTACTTAGTAACCTTTGATCATAGTGATACGTAGGCATTGATAACAATCAACAAGGATATGGATTCTGTAACGTCAATTCTAAATGAGACTCTAAAGATTACACCATTTAAGAGAGACTATGATGCCTCATTTGGAAAAATAGCAATGATACTAAAGCGCTACAATATGAATGAAAATGCAAGAAATCTACGTTTTAGGTTTACTCTATTTATGCAAGATTTTTTTGACTCTATACCAGAAGATCAATGGAAACTTAAGGATCCTAAATTCATAAAGCAATCTGAAGTATTTGCAGTTGAAAAATTTAAGAAATGGATATTAGATCAGGTAACATAATTATCCAATCATTAAGAAGAATAGTTACTCAGAAATGAAGCTGTTATTTTAAAGTAGATCTGAAGATCTGAGTTCCACAATCAGTCCTTGATCCCAATGATATTTTGCGTTCATAATTTCTGAAACCTGAGCTGCTAATTGACTTTCCTTCTTAGAATCAATAATTCTTCCCTCACCTTCGTATTTGGAGTTATTAATACTAAATGAAATTCTCGGGTTATGATTGATGTTCCTGACCCAATGAGCATTCATTCCACGTTCTGACATTACGTAATATTTCTCATTATGAGTTACATACCATATTTCTATCCTATGTTGCTTACCTGTTTTCCAACCAATGGTCGTCAGATGTAGAAATTGAGATTCTATCAATCGCACATCAAATTATATCTATGATATTGACTTTGTATATCATAAATCTTTAATTGAGCATACTTGAATTATCCTGAGATTAAAAAGACGAGAATTTGCTAACATTGTTCATTCCGTAGAATTTATATCAAGATTATTTGATAAATTGGATAGAGCGAAATAGTAGTATGGACGCATATTTAGAAGAAGAGTTTTATGACATTCTTACATACTGTATTAAAAACCCGAATGCATCAGATTTAGAATCTAAAAAGCAGAGGGTATCTATGATTGGTAAAGAGCTACATGCTGATGGGGGAACTGATGCAATGGAGAATATGTTTTATTCAATTGAATTTAGAATAAAAGACGAGCTTGGTAAGGATGCCAAGCCCTATAGGACTTTGTGGAATAACATATCAGATGAATGGAAATATTAAAAATATCAATTAAATTTATCTGTATACCAAACTACCTTTAACTATTATTGTTTTCCGCCTGATAAAGCATCTAATACGGATTACAAGTATTGTCTGGAAATCATAAATGAATTTGTTTTACAGATAAATAGCATGTTTGTATTAGAAATCATATTGAATTGAATCTGTATAAATCGCTAACAGCCTGCGCGATGTGTCATCAACTAACTCCCACTGAAACGATGACAAGTACTAGGATAGGAAAAATTTGCATAAAATGCGATATTCAAATGACAAGAGCAGGCTATAAGGTAAAGAAAAACGAGACGACCAAGGATCCAAAGAATAAATGAGTTGACAATGAGTTGACAATGAGTTGACAATGAGTTGACAATGAGTTGACAATGAGTTGACAATGAGTTGACAATGAGTTGACAATGAGTTGACAATGAGTTGA
>DATFEX010000100.1:0-56512 GCA_035250685.1 Nitrososphaeraceae archaeon
GTTTTTCCGGGTACAATATAAAACCCTAGATTTGTTGTATGTCTAGTTTTCAACGTGCCTTGGTAGCTCAGCCTGGTAGAGCGTTGCCTTGGTAAGGCAAAGGTCCCGGGTCCAAATCCCGGCCAAGGCTCTTATTCTGAGTTTGAAATTGCATTCGTGACGAGTCCGTTGAAATAATAGAATATTCAATCTTACCCAGAGAGTAAGATTCTTGCCGAATGCAGAATTTCAGAAAATTAACTGGTCTTTTAAGGATATTCAGGAAAAATTTCTACAAACTTCAGTTCAAATGCATGCATGTGGTCCCTATTATTTTTCTTTTTTATGCGAATGTAAATTCCTTAGTTTTTCATGCAATTGATCAATTGATAGCGTGAGTCCAATTTCTTTTGCATATGGTTGTCCTTTTGCAAAAGCCTTTGCAATATTCCCTACAAATTCCATGCTTATTTTTGGAGGTAAAGGTGCCTCGAATGGATCTACATGGGCGTCTACAATTACAGGTACGTTATTTTCCTTCATGGCGTCATGGATGACAGGCTCTACTTCTTTGATTTTTGTTATTGAATATCCTTTCCCACCGCATGCCTCTGCAATTTTGACAAAATCTATTTGTGAAAATTCTATTCCGTATTCGGGATTACCAAGGAAAGCCATCTGTTCCCATCTTATCATCCCCAATATCTTGTTATTCAATATGATCACCTTGATAGGAAGATGATACTGTACTGCAGTAGCGAATTCACTCATTAGCATTGTGAAACCTCCATCTCCAACGAATGCAACACTTTGTCTGTCCGGATACGCAATCTTGGCCGCAATGGCGTAAGGTACAGCACATCCCATAGTAGCAAGAGTTCCAGATCCAGAAAATTTCATACCGCTTTTTATTTTCAAAAATCTAGCTGCCCAACATGTATTAATTCCACTGTCTACAGATATTATCGCATTATCATCCAATTCCTTTGATAGAGCAGCAGCGATAACTTGAGGCTTTATTGGTTCATCTACTCTACTGCTTTGCTCTTCTAGTATATCATTCCACTTTTTCATAGCGTCTTGCATTGATTTTAGAAATTCTTCACTTGTATCGTTGGTATGTCCATTAATCCTTCTGTCATTGAGTAACGGAATTAGATCCGATAAAACTTGCTTTGAATCACCTATTAATCCAATTTTCACTGGATACCTTAATCCGATTTTTTCAGGTTTAATATCTATTTGAATGCCTGTAGCTTGTCCCGGTTTTGGTAGATATTCAATATAAGGGAAGGATGTTCCTATCATAAATAACGTATCGCTTTCAGACATTGCATCACTTGATGGCTCGGTACCTAGAAAACCAATTCCCCCCATGCTGTATGGATGATCATCAGGGACTACAGCTTTTCCTAACATTGCCTTGATTATGGGAGCGTTCAATTTCTGCGCAACAGTAATTACTTCTTCTGACGCGTTCAATGCCCCTTGACCCACCAGAATCACAACTTTATTTCCTTTATTCAGAATTTCGGCAGTCTTTTCAATTAGATTTTTATCTGCAGTTATCGGCGTTACGAAAATATCCGAAGTATGACCTGGAACTTTGTGCCTCGAATAATGACCCTCAAGCTTTTGTTCCTGAACGTCATTTGGGATGTTAAGATGACTTACTCCTTTACGAACATATGCAGTTCTACAGGCAATATCTACTGCCATTTCTGCCTGTCGTGGCGAGCCTATCATGCTGTTATAAACTGAAACATCAGAAAAAAGGTTCAACAAGTTTACATCCTGTTGAAAGCTTGAATTCATTAGATCCATAGATGTTCCTCCTGTGATAACAATAACAGGTGTGTTATCGGCTTTGGCATCATACAAGCCGTTTAGAAGATGAATTGCACCAGGGCCTGCAATTGCAGTACATACTCCAAGTTTTCCAGTATACTTCGCATATCCTGCAGCCATTAGGGCAGCAGATTCCTCATGTCTTACGAGAACGAATTTTATCTTGTCTTTTCTAACTCTCAGAGCTTCTATGAATCCATTTATGCTATCACCTGGAATTCCGAAAACAACATTTACCTTCCAATCGATGAGTGCCTCAGCGACAATATCCCCCGTCTTAAGATCCTCATATTCACTCATATGGTAATATTGGTTCTTATTTCTAATAAGTCTAAACAAATTCAATATTCAATCTATATTAACCTCTGGAAATGGGATGTTGAGGATATTATTTTTTTCGAGTCTCATCTCATTGATGAGACTGAATCTAGAAGTCCGTGTCAAATTCCATATGTTTTTATCAAACATTATGATTAAATTATATATCCAATGAGGGTGTCTTTGGTTCTATTTGGGGTATCTAAATGGCTCTTAAAATGAGGTATCTTGAGCTCAATCGAAAAATAAGAGATGTGAGAATGTTAGCTATCCAGGGTATAGCCGAAGCAGGTTCGGGACATCCAGGCGCATCTTTTTCGGCGGCTGAGATCATGGGGGTTCTATATTTTCACAAGATGAACCATAAAGCAAGTGATCCTTTATGGGAAGAAAGGGATTATTTTGTAAACTCCAAAGCTCATTCTGCCCCAGGATTTTATGCAGCATTAGCAACAGCCGGCTATATTGATACAAAGGAAATAAAAACACTCAGAAAGCTTGGCTCACGATTACAAGGCCATCCGGTAAGATACTCTGAGCGACAAATGGAACACAGTTTCCCAGGAATTGAATACTCAGGCGGCTCTGAGGGAATAGGGTTGTCCGTCTCGATTGGTATTGCACTTGCAAAGAAGAGAGATGGTAAAAAAAATAGAGTTTATACTTTGATAGGTGATGGAGAATCAAATGAAGGTCAAATTTGGGAAGCAGCAATGGCCGCCTCAAAATTTAAACTAGATAACTTGGTGGCTATCCTGGATAGGAACAAAATCCAACAGGATGGGTTTACAGAAGAGATAATGCCACTGGATCCTGTTAGAGATAAGTGGGCTGCGTTTAATTGGAATGTAGTTGAGGTAAACGGACACAAGATTGAGCAGATAATAGATGCCTTGAGTAGAGTTGAAAAAGTAGAAGATAAGCCATCAATAATAATTGCAAATACAACCAAGGGAAAAGGGATTAAGCATATGGCGAATAATCCCCAGTGGCACGGAAAAGCTCCTCCAAAAAAACACGTTCCAATTTTACTTGAAGAACTACAAAGCGAGATCCTGATTGCGCCATCAATTATTGCAGGGGAACCCGAAAATTATGAAGAAAAGGTAAGAAGAGCTGAGCGAGCAGGCGCTGACCTTATTCATCTAGATATAATGGACGGCAAATTTGTACCTACAACTTCATTTTTCGCGGATACTATAAAGCATTTGAGAAAAATTTCCAGTATACCTTTTGATGCACACTTGATGATTGAAAAACCAATCAATCATGTCGAAGAATACATAGATGCAGGATGTGATATTATTACAGTTCATGTTGAAGCATGCAACGAATCGGAATTTGTTGAGATCAACAAAATGATACTAAAAGCAGGAATCAGTCCCGGGATTGCGATTAATCCAGGAACCCAGTTTCCATCTTGGGTAATTGAACATCTTGATAATATAGATATCATGATTATTATGTCAGTGAATCCTGGTTTCGCAGGTCAAAAATTTATTCCTGAGACATTGGACAAGATGGCCGAAGTAGTCAAGACATTGAAAAGTAACAACTATAAAGGATTTATTGAAGCTGATGGAGGTATTGATGCGACAACTCTCCAGCAGGTTTTTGATGCCGGTGCCAGAATTATGGTAGCAGGCAATGCGGTTTACGGTTCGCCAGATATTAATTCCAATATCATCCAGCTAAGACATAAGGCCAATGTTGCGATTGAAACAAAGTTATTGGAACTAGCAACAATCAATGACATGAGATCTGATTGGATTAAATCTCGTAAGAACATGCTTATCCCATTGGCAAAGGAACTTAGTATTGAGGAGGATCTTCATGCAATTAAGTGACAAGAACATTATTTCCGATATGCGCACGGCTTACGGAAAAACCTTGGTCGAGCTAGGGTTAAAGGATCCAAATATAGTTTGTGTCGGTGCCGATACTACTGATTCTCTAAAGACAAAACTGTTTGGAGACAAATTCCCAAACAGGCTTTATAATGTTGGAATAGCAGAGGCAAATCTTGTTTCTATAGCTGCTGGATTAGCAATAGCAGGCAAAGTGGTATTTGCAAGTACTTATGCAGCTTTTTTGCCAGGAAGATGCCTTGACCAGATTAGGAATGCTATTTGCTATCCATTTCTTAACGTAAAACTAGTAGTTTCACATGCAGGACTTACAGTTGGTCCGGATGGTGCCTCGCATCAACAATTAGAGGATATATCTATAATGAGATCAATTCCAAATATGCGCGTGCTTGTTCCATCAGATTCTGTTGGTGTTAAGAATTTGATTCCACTTTTGAGTTATACTCCAGGACCATTCTTTATGCGATTAGCCCGACCTTCAAATTCTAATATTTATGATGATAATTTCGAACAATTCGATATTGGTAAAGGTAACGTTATTAGAGATGGCTCTGACATCACTTTAATCGCGTGTGGTTTAATGGTTTCAAAAGCAATTGATGCAGCACAAACACTTGAAAAAGAGTATGATGTCACGTGCAGAATAATAGATATGTATTCAATCAAACCAATAGATGTTGAGTTGGTATATCATGCAGCAGTAGATACTGGTGCAATTGTTACTATCGAAGAGCACAGTATTATAGGAGGACTAGGAAGCGCCGTCTCTGAGGTCACTGCCGAAAATCATCCAGTACCTGTAAACAGAATGGGTGTAGGTGATACTTTTGGGGAATCAGCCAGAGAAACCGAAATAGAGTCACTCCTAAGTAAATATAGCTTGAGCTCTGATCATATAATAGAATCTGTTCTTAAAACAAGGAAAAGAATAAAGAAATGAAAATTTTTCTTGACACTGCAAATATTGAGTCCATAAAGAAATTTGTAGATATGGGAATAGTTGATGGAATTACAACAAACCCAACATTGATTTCAAGAGAGAAAGGACACCCCGAGGACATAATGCGGGAAATAGTAAAAATTGTGAATGGTCCTGTAAATTTAGAAGTTGTTGCAACGAAAACTGATGAAATGGTAGAGGAGGGATTACGATTAAAAAAATTTGGTGAAAATGTTATTGTGAAGGTGCCCATGACCGCCGATGGATTAAAGGCAGTAAGAAAATTGGGTGAGAATAAAATAAAGACAAATGTTACCCTGATTTTTTCATCAAATCAAGCATTGTTGGCAGCAAAAGCTGGAGCATCTTATGTTAGTCCTTTTATAGGGAGACTCGATGATGCTGGTCAAGAAGGAATGACAGTAATTAAGGAAATAGTCCAAATCTTTAGCAACTATGGATACCCATCAGAGGTTTTGGTTGCAAGTGTGAGACATCCTATTCATGTTATTGAGGCTGGAAAGTTGGGTGCACATATTGTTACACTTCCACCGGATATATTAGGAAAGATGCTGACCCATCCTCTCACTGATAAGGGCCTGTCACTTTTTCTATCCGATTGGGAAAAGGTAAAGAAAGAACATAAATACAATATTTGACTTTTGTTCTGAATTGTGATTTTACAATAATGAGATGAAAAACTTAAACCTGCAAAAGTGAGAGAACTCGTTTTGGGATTTCATCCAACTTGCTTACAACCAAAGTTCTTTCGTACTCCAGATACTTCAGATTTAAACCAATGTTGATTGCGTTATTAACTGTTTTTCCCACACCTACAGCAACCATGTGAATTCCATTCATCTTGTAGGTCTTTATTATAGATCGAACTGCGTTATAGTCAGAAGGCTCACCATCAGTTAAAGTTATCATTAAATCTGGCTTGTATGTTTTCATCATTGGTAACAATAAATTGTAAATTTCCGCAAGCGGTGTTCCTCCGCTTGCTTTGATTTGAACCAGGTTACGGGCATTAATTGAAGTCCATTTGACATCTGGGTGCTTAATTACCCAACACGTTACTTTTTTATTTTTGGTACTAAACGCATACGCCGAAAATTTTACATTCAAAAATTTTAGAGCTTCGCAAAGAGCAATTGTCGCCTTTTTATACTCTAACTCGTATTCATCAATACTACTAGAATGATCTAGCAAAAGTGCGATTTTGGTGTCTATAGTATTTTTGAAATCTAAGAGAAATGGTTTTGGTTGTGACTCTATTATTGATTCTACATCAATCTCATCACCAGTAATATCGTGTATTTCCCTCCATCCTCTTTTCCATGATCGAATGACGGATTTTAACTTTGTAATCAAATCGTTATCATAAATTATACTCTCGTCTATGTCAACACTATCTGGAATCTCAAGTCCAAATTGTTCCATTGTAGAGTAACCCTTGTTATCTGTTTTTTTACTTTCCTTTACCAGACTTTCATACTCTTTTAACAATTGGGTTCCTGCAACAATGTCATCTGAGGATTTTTCCGTTACTTTATTTCTTATTTTCATGACCTTTTCTACTTCTTTAAGTAGAATACTCTCAGTCATTGAAAGGCCTATTTTACTTCTGAGGGTAACAAATGGAATTGTAAAAAGAGAATCAATTTGAAGTGTCTTGATTATTTTAGGAATTTGTCGATCTATCCATTCAGTTTTAAAGTCTTTTTTTATTGATTCATCGATTAATTCTCTGGCAGTGTCTACAGCATTTTGAACTCTATCTGATTCTGAGCCAAACAATTCCCCCTTGATGTAACCAGTTAATAGGTATTGGGAAAATGCTTCTACAATCTTGTGTTTGCCGTATAGTGAATTCAATAAAGGACGGGACAACCATGAAATTCCTTCGTTAAATATAATCTCGTTTTCCATCCCTTTCCATTCTCTTAATCCCAAAATTTCTATCCTCTTCATTTCAATGGAGTTTAAAATAAATCCAAAAGCGTGGTCATTACTAAGAACTCTTGTTGATAGTGATAATCGCATTGATTCATACCATAACGAGACACGCCACTGTCGATATTTTTGAAATTCTGTACCATTATAGTATCTTAGTGAAGGCATGGAAATCGTATTTTTTTCCAAAATAGTTCTGGGTGGTTCATTTTCTATCAACAAAATAGTTGCCTTATTGTTTCCTGACCATCTTCTAGATAGAAACGTTCCTAGATTTATTAAAACATCATTTCGTAAGGAAAAATTTTGAATATGGGAAAATGACATCTTCTCACGCAAAAATTGAGGTTATCATGTCCATTACCTTTCTATATTCAACTTCCCCCCACTGATCATAAACATTAGCATATACTACTTCAGCTGCTTGTACGGGAGATACCTGGTTTGATAACAACCGGGCAAATGCAATTGACTCTCTAATACTAGGGCTATAATATAGTTCTTCTAGCGAGGCAGCTTCTCTTAGGCTGTTAGCAAGTTTAAGTGCATTATCAATAGCTTCTTCCTGGGATGAATCAAAGTCTACATGGTACTTGATAATCTGCTTTTCAATATCCTTAGGAGGATATTCAAGTCTCAATCTTACTGGAAATCTACTTAGTATTTGTGGCGGTAACTCCTTTGTACCTTCATGTGATAGTGGGTTGATAGTAGCAAATACAAACCAATTTTCCATTGCATTGATAACCTGACCATCAGCTTCTTTTAATACGATTTGTCTTCTGTCATCAAGTGCCTCGTCGAGTCGTAAAAGTACATCAGCTTCTGCTGCATTGAGTTCGTCGAGATACAGTATTCCACCTTCCCTCATGGATTTGATGAGTATGCCTTCTACAAATGTAATCTCACCTTGGTTCATGGTTTTGGTTCCTACTAGATGCGACTCACGTGTTCTCAAGCTAAAATTAATTGAATGTAGTGGCTTTCCAATTTCCGAGGCAAATTTCCTAACCAGACTGGTTTTTCCAGTACCTTTTGGTCCTATTATAAGTACAAAAAGGGATGAGTCGTATGCTTTTTTGATTACGCTAAATGAATTATTCCAATCAAAATAGTTAGGGTCAGCAGATTCTCTTGTCATTAAATATCTATTTTTAGAACATGTAAATAAAAACTAACTGTTAATTTTCAATTTGACCTTAGTATGGATTTTTTTTCGTTCAGGTAATCAGTGATCAGAATCTTATCTATTTCTCCCGGGTTTATATAATAAGATCTACCCTTGACATATTTTTCCAACTCATTTACATAACTTAACAGCGAGTCTTCCTCACTAACCATTATTGTGTCGATATCAATGCCCAATTTATGACATTTTCGCGCTTCCAGGATTGTCTTTTCACCGATATACTGATCGACCTGTCTGTACCTATAACAGAGATAAACTAATTTCCCTGATTTAGTATCAAGCGATAATTCCTGTTTTCTCTTTACTGAGTCTATTGATTCGTTATCTGGAGCATAAAATTGGGAATAGGGCCTCTCGCATAATATTTTATTCTTTTCTTGTTCAGTGTCTATAAAACATGCACTTGGATGGCCATCTGTCACAAGGACAATTTTTCTGTTGACACTTGTTTCATTTTGTAGAATTTTCTTTGCTAATCTAAATGCTGCTTGATAATTGGTATAATGCATAAAACCCACCCCTGATTCGAATGTCTTGAGATATGGTATGTCGTATGGTGATACTTTTGAGGCCAATGCACCAAAACCAATTATGTGAATTGAATCTGAGGGGAAAAATTTTTGATTTAATAAATACAAACTCCATAGCGCCTTTTTTGCAGCCTCTATTCGACTCATATCGCCAAACATAGTTGAATACCTCATTGTAGAGCTCAGGTCAATACAGTATACAACTGCGACACTAACATCTCTCTTTGTTTCATAAACTTCCAAGTCCTCTGGTTGAAGATCAATTGGCAATTGAATTGATGTTCTAGAGCTGTATCTTCTTTGAATTGCATTTAATATTGATCTTGGAACATTCATTAATCTCAGGTCATCGGATGGTTCGTATTTTTTCGAAGAATCTAGATTTAGTGAGCCACTACCACTGAATGTGGTTTCATGAAGCCCGATAGTACCCTTGTTAAGAGCTCTTATTACATCCTCTAACAATTTTCCTCCAACGGCAAAAAATCCCTTTTTACTTAACCATTTTCTCGAATCTTTGATATATCCCATTTGCTGGAGTTGGGTAATAATAGACGTTTCTGTATTAGGGTATTGATTGTTATCTCGTTCACCTTGACTATTTTCCTTTTCTTTTTTCAGGTTCTGTAATTCTTGCTCAATTTCTTCGAGTTTTGGCTGATCTTCTTTCATAATCTCCTTGCCTAAAACTTTAAGAAAATCCTGAAGCAAATTTTTTGGAATTGATTTTGTTGGGGCCCTATCGTCCTTTTCTTCCGGAAAATCTATAATGCTGTAATAAGTAAATCTTTTAATATTGTTACTATTTGTGGACATAAATCCCTTCCTTTCTATCCAATATTGGTGGATCAGTATACCTAAGACCTTCCAGAATTAATTCAGTTACTGATGACAGATACTCAGGTTCTTTCATATCTTTGATAGTATCAATATTTATTTCGTTTTCCAGTAAAGATTCCTCAAAATCTTTTTGATCTTGTGAAATATTATTCATTACAATATCCATAATTTCTTTTAATGAGCTAAACTTACTGACTTGCGACTGATAACTTTTCGGATTCTTTGCATTTCCCGTAAAGTCTTGAGAAACATGAAAGGTCTTGTTGATTTTGAATTCATTCTTTAGATTCAATAGCTTTTCATGAGGAACATCAGTCACATAATGAGCACACACTTTCTTTATTGCATCAGATATTATTGCATCCAAAATATTCATTCTGTTTTCATGACTGTCATCTACTTCTGACAGTTCAAATTTTGAAGTTTGATGTATTGAATAAATGTCACTTAAACGAGGAACAGCTTTGATGTTATTTATGATCGCTCTTACTCGTTCGGCCTCTGATATCAAAATTTCTAGGGAGTGAATAGACATTCTCACACTTACTCCCTTTTCGTGGTTTATTTCTGGGTGATCTCTAGCAATCCTGGTAATTTCTGCCAACGTTCTTAAGATAAAAATTGGTAACATTACATTGCGTGAATTAGAGATTCTTGCCTCTTGAACCATTATCATCATTTCGTCGTAAACCTTTTTGGGATATCTGGTGACAATATGGCTCTTCATCCTATCATAAAGTGGTTCAATGATTTTGCCCGAATGTGTATAGTCAATCGGATTTGCTGTTGCTATTATTCTTGTATCTGGTTTGAAAATTACCGGATACGAACCTGTAGTATACATACCTTCTTGTAAGACACTCAGTAATGCTACTTGTTTTCTCGGATCAAGAACTGGTAATTCATCTATACAAAACACACCATGTCTAGCTAGGAGTAATTGACCCGGGGAGTATGATTCCATGTTGTATATTTCTACTCCTCTCTTTGCTATTTTTATGGCATCTATTTGACCGACAAGATCCTTAACAGAGATATCTGGCGTAGCAAGAAGGTACTTGTAACGACTGGGTCCGTCAATCCAGACTATTTTTGTATCTAGTTTGTTATTCCTTATCTTATCCTCCGTTTCTGTAGAAACATAAAATTCTGGCCTTGATCGAGTAATCTCTTTATCGTTTAATAATGACACAAGCTCGTCCTCAGGAATTAAAGTCGGTATATCGTTTGTAATTGATCCTTCAATTATCGGAATTGGAGATAGCAAGTTTTTGGCAATTGTTTCCGCAATCTTAGTCTTTGCCTGGCCAATTTGACCTACAAGTAGTAGGTCATGTGAAGAAAGTATTGCTCTATTAAGTGAAGGAACTATGTCATCATCATAACCAATGATTCCTGAATAAGGAAACTGTTGGCCTTTCAGTTTTATTATTAAATTTTCCCTAAGTTGATCGTTTACAGACACATGCTTGTAATTGATTGATAATAAATCCTCGAGGGTTTTTATTTCCATGTAGTTTTCGGGCAGGCCAGGAAATTTTTGTTTATAATCGGGCTCAGAACTATAACTTTTATGAACAATATCTTTAAAATTTTCAGAAATCAATTATTCATCATCTCGTTCTACCAACAAATTTAAATCTTTCAAAGCTTATTTTGGTTTCGTCGCTGCATTCATTCGCGTAGACTTCTTTTAGTTGTATTTGTCAGCATGGTTTTTATTTCGGAAAATGATGGACGTAAATATTGTCGATATCTGAATATAGGCATATCTTAAGAATAGCAGGCAAAGACATTGAGGGCAGCAAGAAAATTATTATCGCCCTAAGTCATATTAAGGGATTGGGTTATAATTTGTCCCAAGTCATACTACAATCGCTGAATATCAATTCTAACATGAGAATAGGATTTTTGACTGAAAAAGAAGTGAGTGATATTGAAGCTGCAATAAAGAATCCTTCTTTGGTAGGAATTCCAAATTGGTATCTAAACAGAAGAAAAGACAGCGATACAGGCACAGACAAGCATTTGCTTACATCAGATCTTGATTTTACAATTTCAAACGATATTGAGAGAGAAAAGACAGTCTATAGTTGGAGAGGCTATAGACATATGTTTGGACTGAGAGTCAGAGGTCAGTGCACTCGAACAACTGGTAGAAAAGGTGGTGCAGTTGGAGTAAAGAAGGTAGCATTAAGACCCGCTGGTGGCGCAGGGGCTCCTGCAGAAGCAAAGGATACTGGCGCACCTGCAGCTGGAGCTGAGTCTGCAACTCCTGAGGCTTCTGCTCCAAAAGGCAGTGCACCAAAATCTACTGAAACCAAAGAATAGTGAGGAAGAATGGGAGATCCAAGAAAATCGAAAAAAAGTTACAGACGGCCAAGGAAAATATGGAATTCTGATCAACTAAGTTCAGAATTATATGTTATTGGTTCATACGGTCTCAGGAATAAGAGAGAACTGTGGAAGGCTCAAACAAAAGTAGCAAACTTTAGGAATCAAGCAAGAACGCTACTAGCCCTGACACTTGAAGATAGACAAGAAAAAGAAACCCTTCTTCTATCATTCCTAAATAGACTTGGTTTGACCAGTACTGCATCTTTAGATGATATTTTGAATTTAAAGATTGAAGATATACTTGAAAGAAGATTACAAACTATTGTAATGAGAAAAATGGGAATAAAATCTCCATTCCAGGCAAGACAAGTTGTATTACATGGACACGTGTCTATTGGTAATAGAAAAGTGAACTTACCCGGATATCTGGTAAAGAAGGAAGACGAATCAAAAATATTGGTTCACGTTGTGGCCCAGAACAAAACATCAGAAGTTGCTGCCAGTTAGTAAATACAATTTTCTAGACACTACTGGTAGATATTTCATCTACAATATCTATGGTATCAATTTTTCCGTCTGAATCCATATCAAAGCCTTGGACCACCACAGCCCAGTTGTCATCTTGATTATATTTCTTTAAAATCTCATTACTGTGATTTGTTAAGGCGATAATTGCCGATTTGGTTCCTGCTGATCTGACTCCGGCGACGAAAATGATACTTAACTTTTCAGAGAAGGGATTTTTAATTTTTGCAATTAGGCCATGGTTGTCAAGCGTGTGAGTTCTTCCTTGAGGAGCTATCAGTCCAGACCAGAAATTGGATTCATCAAATCGTATTGGTAAGTATCTATTAAATTCTGAAGTTATAATATTTGTTCCAGGACCGCCAATAGAGATGATATTTTCTGTTCTTGAAATTTTTTCTGACTTCGCATCAACATCTAATTTTACCACAAAATTTTGTGGCAAGGTACAATAGCCCCCCAAGAAAAAAGCAAGCTGCGCTGCATAATGACCATCCCTTGCAGAGGATCGATAGGGGCCATGCGGATCTGGAGCGCCCACGACAATTACGCCATTGAACAATCCATCATTGATAAAGTTCTCAAAAAAAGTCCGAATACTTCTGTTAATTTTTCCATTTTTTACATTTTCAAATTTCCTTTCTCCCCAATCCATTTCAATTCCGAATGCCGCATACTCTGTTTTGTAAAGTTTTGCAGTTCCACCTCGTACGAATGACGTTTCAACTTGACCAATTGCTCTAATCGCCAGCAGTTTCCTTATGTAATAATATGCACTTTGTTCGTAAATCTTGAGTTCTTTTGCAATCTGAGCAGGATACATGGGCTTACCTGCAAGCAAGTTGACAATTTTCCAAGCTATCGGATTTGAAAGAACCCGCATTTCACTCGATTTTTCAAGAATTAGGACTTCCTTTGTGAAAACATTTTCATTTGATGTATAGACGAGGCTTTTCCTATTCATCAACTAGAGATTTATTAACTATTATATATTAATATTGTCCGGTATGCAAACAAGCATAATTGGAATAAGCTGTATTATGGTAAGAGTGTACATGATTTCTACAAAGCGTTATAATTTATTTTATAGTGGTAACTTGCAATGTTAGTAATTATTTTAAACCAAGTAAAATGGTAGAATAGTGTTATGTGTTCAATAATTGGATACAAGGGCAATGAACACGCATCTTCCGTATTGATAGAAGGTCTTCAGAAGATGGAATATAGAGGATACGATAGTGTGGGTATTGCCACAATTAAATCAGGTAAACTCTTGATACGTAAAGGCGTCGGTAAGGTTGCAGAAGTCAACAAGTCTTTAAGGCTTGAAGAATTACCCGGTAAATTAGGAATAGGACATACACGTTGGGCAACACATGGAGGTATCGTTGACTCCAATGCACATCCTCATCTTGCGTGCAATTCAACAATAGCTGTTGTACATAATGGCATAATCGAAAATTACGATGAATTAAAAGATGAACTCCTTAGATCTGGTCATGAATTCAATAGTGAAACCGACAGCGAAGTTATTGCTCACTTGTTAGAGGAATATTTTGAAATCACTGGCGATATTCGGTTATCAATGATCTTTACTTGCAAACGACTTGTAGGTTCTTTCGCATTTGTGGCTGTATTTAACTCATCGACATTATGCGGTGCCCGATATGATGAACCACTGATAGTAGGAGTTGGTAACGATGACTATTTTCTATCCAGCGACATTCTAGGATTCTTAAATCACACAGATCGCGCGATTTTTTTGGATAATCGTGATATTGTTGTAATTAATGATAGCGATATCTCATTTTTCAATTTTGATGGCGATAGAATTTCAAGAAAAATAACACAAGTTGCATGGGAGTTTGGTGACGCCGATAAAGGAAAATATTCACATTATACCTTGAAAGAAATTCATGAACAGCACCAAACAATAGTAAAGAGCATGGATCAGGACAAGAAAAATTTGGAAAGATTCTGCGAAATTGTTTCAGGAGCAAAAAATGTCTTCATTACTGGAAGTGGGACTAGCTATAACTCAGCGTTACTGGCAAAACAAATCTTCTCGAAATCAAAGATTCATGTTGAATCCATAATGTCAAGTGAATTCCAATATTCTGCCGATTTGCTTGACGAAAATTCAGTTCTATTGGCAATATCTCAAAGTGGTGAAACCGCCGATGTAATACAATCAGTAAAATCTGCAAAGGCGATGGGATCCAAAGTACTTTCAATCGTTAATATTCCAACTTCTTCTCTTGCCCGATTAAGTGATTCTTATCTGGAAGTTAACTGTGGTCCTGAAATAGGCGTTGCTGCTACTAAGAGTTTTACTAGTCAGATTGCACTATTGTATTACGTTGCAGACCTGATAGGTAAAAGATCAAATGGGATCTCTGCTAGTAAGGATGTATTGACCAAAGCGGTAAATCAGGTCTTGGAATTGGATTCGCATATTGAAAGTGTTGCAAATCAAATAAAAGGATCCAAGGATGTATACATACTGGGTAGATCGCTTCATTTTCCTATATGTCTAGAAGGCGCATTAAAAATTAAGGAATTGTCATACATCCATGCCGAAGGAATGGCTGCAGGTGAACTAAAACATGGTCCACTTGCGCTTATAGACAACAATAGCATAGTAATTGTCATCCATCCAGACGATTCTACTCACGGAGATACGTTATCTAACATACATACCATAAAAGCAAGAGGTGCAAAAATAGTTGGAATTTCAAATAAGAAGGACGAAATTTATGATTATCAAATTACTATTCCCACAATAAGCGAATCACTTTATCCCTTGATAGAAGTAATCCCGCTGCAGCTATTGGCTTATTATCTGTCTATTTGTAACAATGCAAATCCTGACTATCCGCGCAACCTCGCAAAATCCGTCACAGTAAAATAATTGTACCAATTTTGAGTTGAATATCAAGCAAGACCTGGAAATTAATCTTTCATACTACTATATTTTCAATATTCTTTTCGTACTCATCTTCTAGTTTTCTCAAGAAAATATCCTTGTCAAGAGATTTATTTAACTTCAACAATAGCGTTATTATGGCGCCTCCTGACCCCACACCTTCTTTAACAACACCCTTGTCGTACATTAGTAATCCATTTTTTGTCGATCTATCTAGTCCTGGATTTACTGATAAAATGGGTATGTCTGGAGAAATCGTCCTAACCAGAAAATCTAAATCCGAATTCTCATCTTTGGTAACATAAGAAGTGGTACCTGTGCAGATATTGTTAAATGAAACATTCAGAGATGCCATAAATGCAAGAACTGCTGCCATTTGCGTACCCCCTGCAAGCATTACCTTAGAACCTGATTGAATTATACCTGTTGCAATTCCAGCAACTGCTGGTATCATTGGATCGCCAAATAAAGACACGGTTTTGAAGGGATCTTTTAAATCCGATATGCCATTATTTTTGATGGCATCCTGTACAATTCGGATTTTCAAATCATGCGGATTTGTTGGCATACTACTACTAATTTTGTAATTTGCATCAATCCCAAACCCTGTCAATACTCCTAGAGCCGTAGTCGTCCCACCGGGGATACTTTCACCTAAAACTACTAGGTCGTTTGACTTGGATAATTGTTTACCCAGTACATTACCGTAATCAAAAGCTTGATGTGTCTCAAAAAGTTGTAGTGCTGCCTCATGTTGAATATTTTTTCCATGGCTAATTCCAAATGAAATATATGGTATTTTAGGATCAATTTTGGATCCCGAATTAACTACTAAACATGGTATTTTTCCTAGTAACAGTGCAGTTCTCGTCAATAATGCTGGGGTTGGTATTCCGTCAGGTGTGGCAGGTACTCCGGGGATAGAAAAACATCTACCATGATATAGAAATTCAGCATCAGCTGGTGGTGTGTACTTTATAAGATCCGGATTGGCTCCTGCAAAAGTTATACCTGGGACCTGACATGTTTCTGTATATGAAATAACACAAACAAATATTGGATTTGTGGTTAGAAACTTATCAATCACGTTACTTTTGTGGGAACAAATGATATCAAATTCTCTAGACATGTGCTATTCATCATTTACCATATATTTTAAGAATGCCTCTTTCGATTTGAAATTGAGCATTGGATTGTTTGTTCTTTCATTTAGTATTGTTGATGTTGGTGTCATTCCATAATTGTGTCCCGGATACACTACTAAAGAATCTTCTAACCTTGCAATTCTGGATAGACTATCGTACATGCTATCAGGACTGCTTCCAGGAAGATCCACTCTCCCAATATTTCCTACGAATAGAGTATCTCCTGTAATAATATCTTCTTTATCTACAATTAGGCAAATGCTATCTTCTGAATGACCAGGAGTATGCAATACCTCTAATTCAATGTCCCCGATATTGATACTCTCTCCTTCTGTAACCGATCTGTCCTTTTTAAGCGTGGATTTTTCGTGCTGGATTATCGCAGCTTTTGTAATCTCGGCAATTTGATCATTTCCCAAAACATGATCAAAATGTGTATGAGTGTTTATGATGTACTTTGCTGAAATCTTGTTTTTCTCTAAAATCTCTAATATTTTTTCAAGATCCCATGAAGGATCTATTATAACTCCAACTTTATCGTTTTCGTCAAAAACGACATAACTAAAATTTTGCATGTTCCCTACCGGAATCTGTACTATTTTCAAATTCAGATCACATCTTGCTCTGCTTCAACTGGTATCCCAATTTTCTCAAGGTGAAGCTTACCGACGTAGTCTTTATTCATTGTTAAGCCTTTTTTGATTCTATGAAATGTAACAGTAGCATCAGCTCTGACACATTTTTCGTGAAAGGATCCATCATTTGGATCTAGTCCAGAAGGGATATCGACTGATACCACATACTTTTTAGATGCGTTAATTAATTCAATTGCTGACGAAAAAGGTTCTCTTATTTCACCCTTAATCCCAGTACCAAAAATACCATCAATGATTATATCCGATTCTGATACTATTTTCTTGACTAACTCAAGAACATCTGGACCTATGTGGATTTTTATTGATTTCATTTTTTGAACAATGGACCAATTGACCCTTGTCTCTTCAGTTTTCATGTTCTTTACATCACCTAAAAGTACTATGATAACCTGAACACCATTTTGGGACGAAAGGTGTCTGGAAGCGACCATTGCATCTCCTCCGTTATTCCCAGTTCCGCAAAATGAAATTATTTTTTTACTTGCAAAGTTAGGACCTTTTTCCGACACAATGAAATCAGCTAATCCATGTCCTGCATTTTCCATCATCAGTAACTTTTTCATCCCAAAAAGTGAATGCCCGTTATCCTCTATACGATACATTTGTTCAGATGAAATGGGTTGCTCTTCTATCGTCATGAATTGTTAGGTGATAGATGAGAAATAAAAATTATGAGTTAATTATCCGAAATTTTCAAAAAGGCATGACATAGTCCTTTAGATAACATTTCTTTGTCTGGTTATTTCTTATTTCAAATGTACTGCCATCATATGTACATCTAATGATCGGCAATTCTTTAATTTTCGAATATCTATCTGCTACTTTATAGTACTCTTGTAACTTTCGGTGAGTATACACTGTCTTTCCTTCCTCTCTAACTCTTTTTTTTTGCATAAATTTGAAGGCCAAGATGACATGAGCCGTCTTGTATACCTGGAACATATCTCTTATTTGAAAACATCTTTGGATTTGATCTGATGGAACATACAGACTATCAGAAGTACCGGATTTTGCCTCTATGGACAGGAATATTGATTCCTTATTATTAACGGCGATAATATCGGGTAAGTTGGCGCTAGACCCACCTAAGCGTCTCGCGTTCCAGACATTGCCGTTTAATTTTTGTACAAGAACATGTTCAAAACTATATCCTCTACTTCTTCTAATCCTATTTAGTCTGGTGTAAACATGTTCTAATTCATATTGCATTTTTCTCTTGTTAGCATGTTCGAGCGTTTCGTAAGTCTGAGTCTGATACACCAAGATGTTTTGCATTCCACTCACTAGTATATAATGCAGAAAGAATGAAACTTTTGAACAAACATGTCTTTAAAAATTATACTGTTTATTCTTGGGAATTCAAATAATTAATAAGTATATTGGAAAACCATGTTTTATGATGATATCAAATGTTCAATCTGACGTAGAGAAAATCAATATAAAATTTAAAGACATAGAGGAGCGAAGAAACGCTATCATAAAGGGAACTCGGGATGCCACAATCCTTTGCAGCAAGGCTATTGTCACTTTGCATTCCCACAAGAAAGAAGAATCAATGGAATACATTGAAAAAGCCAAGAAATTATTGCAACAATTTAAGGAGTTAGGCAAGGAGGATCTTCAAAAGTATCTGTACATTGCGGAGCAAGAATTCGTAGAGGCGTATTGTTTGTTTTCTATTGCAGAAGATTCCGTTATTCCTAGCATGAAATCACTTCAAGTATCTGACATTTCGTATGTTATGGGACTGTTGGATTGTATTGGAGAAATTAAGCGTATGATCATTGACAAAATTAGGGCTGAGGGTACTTCTAATGTGAATATTTTATTCGAGTTAATGGATAAAATTTATGGCATTATTTATCCCCTGGCAGTATATGATAATTTGATGCCCGGTTTAAGGAAGAAATTGGATGTATCAAGAATTCTAATTGAAAATGTAAGAGCAATAATCACCGAAGAACAAAGAAGAACAAAAATGATTGATATAATACAGCAGTTCGAAAAAAAAATTTCGTCATCCGAAAATTCTAAGTTTGAGTAACGATTACGCGCATCCCAACTTAACGAATGCATCAGACATGGTTTTGTTCAAACTTTTCCCCCATTCAGGAAAGTCTTTTGGATTTGAAGGATAATTGTGGTAATGATTAACCAATCTCTTGTTTACTTCTGCGGTGTGTTTTAGATCTTCTGCGAGTCTCTTATTCAGGGCTCCATGAATAAGCATATTGAGCTTGTGTACCATACCAAATTCGGGATGCTCGCCATTTGTAATATTTTCCACATCTAACTTTGAGAGAAAATGCTTCATTCCATAATTAATTTGATCATTTGATAATTTTTGGAGCAATCTCCTAAATACCTCAAGACCAGCTGTCTTGTATCCATATGCTTCAACAAAATCCAAATTGTACTTCCATAGAGATTCCTCGGAATAATCATTGCTTTGAATTGATTCCACTACGTCTTTTCCTGCGATAGTCGCAGCAATAATGGCCGGGCCAATTCCTCCTGCATCAAGAGGCTTTGGCATCCACGCTGAATCCCCTACAAGGATATATCCATTTGCTACAAGACAATCATTTTGACGTCTCACTGAAACCTGCCATGTGCCCCAACTGTTACCATCATCAGACTCACCATCTGCTATCTGTGGATTTTTTATGACTGGATTCAAATTAACATAGTCGTCAATCTTTGTCTTCAAATCCTTACGTTCACCCTGTTTTTTATTATGTTCTTCCATTGCTTTTTGTTGAACTCCAAGGCCAATGTTGACCTTATTTTTCCCCTTGGGAAACACCCATGCATATCCACCAGGAGCAATGTTCTGATCGAGATGAATAAGACAGTAATCAGGATCAAAGTAAGTATTATCTTCAGCTTGATTTTCAAAATTGTAAATGTATCTACCAGTTGCTTCCAGATCATCTCTGTTGATTTTCCTTTGAATGTGTGTTGTAATTGGCAGATTGGTGCGTAGGACAGAAGTTACTCCTGTGCAGTCAACTACAACTTTGCATGTTTTCTTGAAGGCCGATTTTGTCTGCAGATCCTCACCTTCTATGCCTATTACGCTGTTGTTCTCTGTTATCACATTTCTTAATGCTAAATTGTATTTAATTTCAATGCCGACATTTAGGGCGTCGTTTAGCTGCTTCTGTGGGAGGACCTTCCTATTCAGAATATAGCCTTCGCCATCAAATGATATTGATGTTTCATGGTCTGGTGAGAATGCAATTACCCCCTTAACCGGATGTTCAATTTCTGGGTTTTGCCACTTTATTCCTATCCTTGATGTCATATAATCAACACTGTTCTTTCCAACAGCATCTCCACATACCCATCCAGAAATTGTTTTCTTACCTAGCTGTGGTGATTGATTCCTATCAACAACTAGGATTTTGAGAGACTGTTTGGAATAAAAAGCGGCAGAACTTGCAACTATCATGCCAGCAAGACCTCCGCCAGCTACTATAATATCATAATCCCTAAGCGTCGACGCCATAAATCAAAAATCAAAAGATATTTAATTGTTAATTAAAGTTCCGAATATTTATTGCAAATAAAATGGAGGGAGTGGGATTCGAACCCACGAACCCCTAAGGGACGGGATCCCTCATGGTGACAAATTAATCTTGAGTCCTGCGCGGTTGGCCATGCTTCGCTATCCCTCCAACAACACTGTCAGTCTATACTCCTTATTTCACCTTTACTGGTAAATTGTCATCAATTCATTATAGCTGTCTTCCAAAATACAGAAACTTTATTATTGGAATAAAGTGTGCTATTTGACAAATGACGATGGAAACTAAAATAAATGAGTTGCATGCTGGAATGCGAGGGATAAACGTAAAGGGTAAGATTGAATCAGTGAAAGAGCCTAGAACTGTGAATTTGAGAAATGGTGAAACAGCACAAGTAGCGGATGCGATTCTTTCAGATGAAAGTGGAAGCATCAAATTATCATTATGGAACGACCAAATAAACATAGTATCCGAGGGTGATGAAGTGTCAATTGAAAATGGATATACTCAATCATTCAGAGGCGAAAATAGCCTAAATATAGGCCGCTATGGAAAACTTGTGAAACTCTAATTAAGCTGTTACTATTTATAGTCAAACAAAATATTTAGGAATCTTTTTTTAGAAATTGCACTTTTGACTTTTAGATTTTACCAACACTCAAAGGTTAACTAGGACTAATTAAACAGATTATCCTAATGATCTCTGGTACGGATAAGCGTCGTGTTTACTAACATTTTAGAAATGATCATCTTAAGCCATTTGGCCAACGTGAATGACAATGTAAGATAGGAGGCTGCAAGTACTTGGAATTTTAGCAAAGTGATGATCATTAATGGCGGATAAAGCTTTTACTAAAATCTGGGCTATTAACTACCTAACAATTTTAAATATCAAGCATTTACATTTTTTGCATTCTGATAAGTTATTCTTCGCTTGCTTTCGGAAATGGTGTAATCTTAGATGCCCGCAGACGCACTTGTCAAATTGACTCAAGGAAACTTTGTTTAGATTTCCCATTTATTAAGAATATAATGAGGAGGTACAACAAAGAAGCGAGAAATTAGAAAAGCAAATTTTTTATTATTCAATTCATTTGGATTATCATGGCGGTGGAGACACTTAATATTTACATCAGGCCCTTGGTTTATGACCGTGAGTTTGCCGTTAATGATTACATAAAATACGATTTGAATAAAAACCTCGGTGAAATTGATAGACTACCTCTAACTTTGAGGGAATAGGGTTATTTCTGATCCTAGTGTGGTAATAAAATTCACGTGTAGTAAAGAAAGATATCAGGAACATGATTTGTCAAGCATTAAAATTTTTCCGAATGATTTGAAAACTTCTCTTCTGGCAATTAGAGATAGCGCAGGTGAATATGCTCAAGATATTAAATTCGTAGAAACTGAAAACGAAATCAAACGAGTCGATGCAGAATAATGTCCTTAAGTTTTCCTAGAAAAGAACATACGTCTAATTTGAGACATAATTATTTAATTAGTTATATCTATGGCTTAACTCTAATTTTACGAGCTACTTGGAATTAGTATCATTTACTCAATTCCACAATTGATCATTGACCGTTATCAGCTAATATAACCCATCTCGGGTTGCTTCTTTTGAACCATCTGTTGAACTTCATCGCTTGATGTATTCTTATCGCTGATTCTGCTTTCAATACTTTTTATTACCATAATCGTGTCCTTTGCTTTTTTATCCAGGTCTTCCATATTAATATCCAGATTAACGATTGAGAGTAACTTTTTTAGGATATATTTTGACGCATTAGCATCAATAACATATCCTGATGTTTCTCCAAGCAAACTAATCCCATTTAGGTTGTTTATCTTACCGATACCTAGTAGTATACCATTCATTCCTGATATACTGCCGTTATCAATTTTTGAAATACCATACGAATTTAGGAGCTTCAATCCATCATCATCTGTCGCCACACCAAATATTCTTGGAGTTTCGACGAACATACCTGTTATGTATGCCCCAAGAGTTATGATCTGAGTAACCCCAAAATTCTTAGCAATTTTTATTATTTCTTCACCCAGTAAATATTCCACTTTAGAACTCACAGGTTGGGCATCCCCTGTAAGTAACAAGAAATCGTGTTTACCTTGACTATCTTTTACATAGCATAGAATATTTTTCATGAGTTCCACTGTTCCCGTATTCTTAATTATGACCTGGGGTGGAAATGAAGTTGAATAAATATCCGCTAAATTTACACTTTTCAATTCTCCGATAATATGATCTATTGCTAGTTTCCCTACATACCCACTACCGGGGAATCCACATATCAAAATGGGAGATCGTAATCTAGGAACTTTCTTGCTAGAATAAACTATCTTTATATCATTTTCAAAGAATGACATTATTGTAATTGCGCCAAGTTATCTTAAATTCTTTTGCTGTTGACTGTGATTTAGAGTTAAATAGGTTGAAAGTTGCAAAAAAATTGATAAGAAAAATAATTAACCTGATGAATTAGTTGATGTAAGTGATCCTCTCAACTCGCCGTTAGGAAAGTCTGAAGTAAGGATATTGATATACGTCATATTCTGACTCATCAAGTCAACTAATGCTTCCAGTTTACTGATGGGCTGCACAGACGTCGTAGCATTTGTCAAATTGCCAACTGATGCTGCTGTAGCATTTGTCAAATTGCCAGAAGTTGGTACAGTTAATGCAATATTAGTCGACAGGTTTGCTAATGGCACCATTATACTTGTGGAATTTATTACACCATCAATCAAATTGCCATCAATAATTCCTGAAGGTTCTGTTGAGTTTAAGAACGAAACAAGGACTTGTCCGTTTTCTGTAGAATCACCCTTGTATAGGAACGCCCCCGTAACCTTGTCTAAAGATGTTACGTTTATCTCGTACTTGAGACTATCATTGTTACCAACTACAAGAGCACTTCCATAAGATTCGGTGAAAATAGGAGGTACTTCACGTTCTCCCGCCAAGTCTGTCCTAAAAGCGACCTGCGCAAAAGCAAGATTACTCATCAAAACAAACGTCGAAATAACTAGGCTGACTGCTATTAAATATCTGAATTTATTCATGCTTATTGTTTTATTAACCCCTTATAAAAAAATTATGAAAGGTAATAATATTTGCGAATAAATAGCATAGAAATACTTCGAAACCCCGATCATTAGTCAACATTCATGTAAATGAATTTGGACTCGGATATTACTATTTTTAGTAAATTACATAATGTTGCACCAAGAAGTTTTTAACGGTAACAGAGATTGAAATGTGTTGTTGAATTGAAGATTACTCTATTTCTAACATTTGTTTTATTGAGTCGACCAGTCCATCTGCATATCCAATAGATAATACCGCCAGCTCCTTTTTCCCTTGCTTAAAGAATTGGATTGCATCATCCAAATATAATTCTGCATTTTCCAGTAATTCTAATTGAATTTTGTTGTAATTCTTTCTTGAAACTAAGGATTCTCTTATTTGTAAGATTTCATTTCTAATCATTGGTTCATATTTAATTAGCATATTATCCGAAAGGCTCCTTATCGTGGCAGTATTATCACTAGGCAGATCGATCACTTGGGTCAAATTCAAAATCGCATCTTCTTCCGTAAAGTGAAGTTTAGCAGGAAAGATTAGCGCATGGGGACCTTCTCCGTAATCTATACCCAATAGGGAATTTGCCTTGGCACTGACTATTCTTTGATTATCAGTGCCAATTCTTGAAAGAACAATCAGAAACGAATCTTCCGAGATAAAACCATACTTGATATCTCTCTCCATCTCGATTAATCTAGAGATTACATCATTTGGTTTCAGAAAGAAAAAGGATCCATTTTCTTCCTGCCTATATTCAGTTAAGATAATGGTATGACAATTCAAGTTCAAGTTGTTAAAGATTGTCGTATAAACGCTCACTGCAGACTGTCTTTCTTCCATCATAGTAACTAATTTTCCTATCTTGTAGATTTGTAATCCAGATTCTCCTACGAGAGACGTAATTCCTGAAGCAGCATGTATGACTCTCACATTAACGTCACTTTTTATGGCTCTTGTTCTTAATTCCGTAAAAGTGGTCGCTATGGTCGGATCTCCGTAACTTACCAATGCAACATTTAATGTCTTTGATTCATCTAGTATCTGTCTACCATCTTCCACAAACCACCTTTTTACAAATTCTATTTTTTTTCCCGGTCCCAGAGTTGATTTAAGATTCTGGATAACATTGTCAGAAATTGGAGATGTGAACATTTCAATGTAAATTCTATCACAATTTTTCAGGATGTCAATTGAATTAGACAGTTCAAAAGTTTCATAAATTCCAGCACCAATCAAATACAACATATTAGTAGTTCATTTGTTACCAGATTCCCTCTTATTATGGTGTAGTCTTGAGGTATGAAAAAGCGCCCTGTTGTAAATTTCAATGCTTGTCAAATAGGATTGTATTTCGACCCTCTCATCCTTGGAATGAGACACGTGGGGTTCACCAGGTCCATATGTAACGACAGGAATCTTTAGTGAATTTCCTAGCACGTTCATATCCCCAGTACCTGTTTTCCTCAAAAGTAATGGATGTGTCTTGCCAATATCTAATATTGAAAGTGATAGTGCTCTTACTATTGGAGATGAATGGTCTGCTTCAAATGGTTCTGTCATGTCTTCAATTCGGTAAGTAATTTTCACCTTCCTTAATTCTGAAATGTTTTTTATAGAGTTGTCCAATGAATCTAGGATCTCCTGACATTTGACACCGTTCGGGACTCTGATGTCGATAGTCATCTTACATTTTTGTGGAGTAACATTATGACTCGACCCTCCTGAAATTTCTGTGAGACTGAGACTAACTGATTCACTTTTCTTATCCGTTTTATTATATGTTGATGATATTTCGTTACTAAGCAATTTCCACACCTCATAGGCCTCCTCTATGGAATTTTTTGACAGCCAGGGTGCACTAGCATGAGCACTATCAAGTACATCGCATGTAAGTCTTAACGCAAGTCGTCCCTTGTATGATATCGTAATTTTATCAATCCCACTGGGTTCCCCAAATATTGCATAATCAACAGACAATTTATTCTTGACAAGCTCTTTAATACCAGTAGCGTTCCCTTCCTCATCAACAACTCCTGCAAATATTATCGTTCCCCTCTGCTTGAATTCTGAGCAAGCAAGAAGCATGGCTATAAGTGGTGCTTTGGCATCAGACGCTCCTCTCCCAAATATATATCCAGAGTCTGTCCTAACCGGTATTTGTCCCGGCACGGTGTCCATATGTCCACACAAAAGAATCCTTGGACTACCGCTTCCCTTGGTTGCAATTACATTACCAACGCTATCGATACTTACCTTTTCAAATCCCAGATCATCTAGGCATTTTTCCTTAATCAAATTGGCCAATTGTGCCTCGGATCTAGAAGGAGTATATATTTCGAGAGCTTTTTTCAGTAATTCAATCGCATACGCTGAAGAGATCAATTTTTCTGATTATTTATTGGAGTTTATTAGATGATCTATAATAAGGGATGGGATATCCACTCCAGTAACCCTAACAGTATTCTTGAATTCTGTAGTATTATTTACCTCATGTACGAGAAGTCCATTATCACTTTCCATCAAATCTACTCCCAAAATTTCTCCTTTCATTGTCTTTGCAGCTTTCAGACAAAGTTCTTCCATTTCGTTTGTAACCTTGCATGCTTCAGCCTTTCCTCCAAGTGCCATGTTGGTTTTCCATTCATTATCACCTGAATACCTGTAGATTGCAGCAACTACTCTGTCTCCTACAACTATACTTCTAATATCTCTTGGAGGTCTTTTTACAAACTCCTCAAAATAAAACACATGATACAATGGATACATATGCTCCCTGTCTTCTATTACTGCTTCAGCCGCCTCCTTATCCTTTAGTAAGGCTATCATCCTTCCCCAGCTACCAACTACAGGTTTGATAACCTTTGGATATCCGTTCTTGTTCAGGATACTCATTGCTGATTGATTGGAGAATGCACAAAATGCCTTCGGTATGGCAATGTCTGATTTTAACAATTCCATATGGGTAAATAGTTTATTACCACACATTATTGCGGTATGAAGAGAATTTATCACCTTTGCACCAAGGCCTTCAAACGCAGCAGTTGAATGCAAATTATTGTAATAGCTCACGCACCTTTGTAAAATAATATCATCACGATAATTTGATTTATCTTCATCCAGTTCGATTGAATTTTCTCTGCAATTAATGACTTCTAGTTCTATGTCCTTTTTTTTCGCAGCTTCAATTAATGATTTTTCTTCCCATCTCAGTTGATCATAAAGAATGAAAAAAGAAGGTTTATTGTTATTTCCTTTCACTCTCCCCAATCCTCTCCGACAGACTGTGCAGGTCTTATAGTAAACCCATTATTTGATTTAATTAGTTCGTAACTGGCACCACAGTCAGGACATGTCACAATTTCGTTTTCCATCGCATCATCAGGAATTTTGATTTCAGCGTCACATTCAGTGCATTTTATCATTACTATCGTCTCTATTTTGATACTGCATCGTTAAGTATTTTTCTTTCCAATCTTTCATCAAGGTAGAGTTCCAAGATGTCTCCCATACGCAGTTCCTTCAGTCCCTTGGCCATTTTTTCAGCTTCAACTTTTGAAGATTCAAGTCCAAGCAAAGAAAGAAGATATGCAGCTCCGTTCTTCCCAGCCAGTTCTCCGAACACAATTTTTCTTCTATTTCCAACAAGACGAGGTTCTAGAATTTCATAAGCTGATGGATTTTGCAAGATTGCAGCCAAATGTGTTCCCGCTTTATGCTTATAAGCACTTTCTCCGACAATTGGTTTAGATTCTGGAGTTTCAATATGTGTATAATCCACAATTGTTCTTGAAAGGTCCTTTAACATATGCAACCTAAAATCATTCGGAATCCCATATATGACGCTTAAAGCAACTGCTGTTTCTGCTAGTGACGGAATACCCGTTCGCTCACCGAATCCGTCAATGGTAGTGTGAATCTGATTCGCTCCTGCTTCACAACCTGCTAGTGCATTTGCTAACGCAAGCCCTACATCATTATGGCAATGTACATCTAGCGATGACTTTTTTGTGTCAATATTGTCGTATACCATTTTAACTAGGTTGTACATTCCATGTGGACGCATGATTCCTACAGTATCAGGTATGCTAATTCTTTCAATCCCTCGCGAATTCATTTCTTTGCACATTTCAATCAGGAACGATGGATCCGTCCTACTTGCATCTTCCATTGTAAAACGTGATTTCAATCCATGCGACTTGATAAAATCCGCAACTTCAAGCGCTCTGATTTTTGCCTCTTCTCTTGATATCTTTAATTTAGTGGAAAGATGTATGTCTGAAATCCCCATGTACGTTGCGACCCATGTTGCATTACAGTCAATCGCAACTTCTACATCAGATTTAAGTGCCCTTACATGAGCCAAAATATCTGCTTTGAGTCCCTGTTTGATGATTGTCTTTGTTGCTTGGAAATGATCCTGAGAGACAACTGGACTTATTTCTATTTGATTTACACCAAACGAATCCAATAGCCAGGCAATCTGTATCCTTTGTTTAATTGTAAATGCTACTCCAGGATGTTGCTCGCCTTCCCGGAGAGTTGAATCTAAAATTCTTATTTCTTTATTGGGTATTGTTTGATTATATATGTTCGCAAAATGATTGGGATCATCTGATTTTAGTGACATTTTTGCTTATTTAGACCTTATTTCGAATACAATATAAATCTTTTCGGCTCTAAAGAGGAAATTATGTTAGTGTTCTTAAAATAATTACGGTATCCGTATCTGATACCCCATCTATTCTTCTTATGTCGTCAATACTACTGTTAATTTCGTTGATCGAGTTGGATGATAAAATAACTGCTATATCATATTGACCGGTTATTTCATAGATAACCTTAACACCCGCAATATTCTGGAGTTTCGATGCAACTGAATTCGTATCAGTAGTGGAGCTTACCGAAAGTAATGTTATAGCGCTGGTTTTCTTGTCCGAATTTTCTTCAATTGTGAATCTGGATATTGAGCCATCATCAATTAGATTCTTAATTCTTCGTCTTATCGCAGATTCAGATAAACCTAGTTCCTTGCCTATCTCCACAAATGATTTTCTAGAATCCAATCTAAGGATTTCGAGGATCCGTTGATCAAATTCGTTATCCTTTGACATTCCGCCTCTTCTCCTCGACAGTAAGAATATCATCCATTATATCAATAGCTCTACTGACCTGCTCTTTCTTCATTACCAAAGGTGGTAGAAGTCGAATTATTGTTCTTCCTGAATATAACATCAGTAAACCTCTTTTTATCCCGTCCATCAATATGTCGCGTACATCAAAACGCGATTCTAGCGCAAGCATCATCCCCATACCTCTTACATCCCTTATAATGGGATGCTTTTGTTTTAATTCAACAAGTTTGTTCTTAAAATACGTACCAGTATCGGAGGCTTTTGTTACCAGATCTTCTCTTATTATCGTGTCTATTGTGGCATTTCCAGCGGAACATGCAATGGGATTTCCGGCAAAAGTTGAAGAATGTTCTCCGAGGTTCATACAGTTGGCTATTTCTTCCTTTACAAATGTTACACCTGCCGGGATACCTGAAGCAATACCTTTTGCTATGCACATTATGTCAGGTACGGCATTCCAATTCTGACCTGCCCACATCTTACCGGTTCTTCCAAGTCCAGTTTGTATTTCATCAAAGATAAGCACCAAATTTTTCTCAGTACATAAATCCCTAACCGCCTTTACATAACCTTCTGGGGGCATTATAATTCCAGATTCTCCCTGAATGGGTTCTAAAATAACAGTTCCAATGCTTTCATCAATTGCGTCGGCAAGTGACGATATATCCCCAAAGGGAACAAATTTTACTCCCTCTAGTAAAGGATTAAATGATTTACGATATTTAGCATTATAGGTCACAGACAATGCTCCAAATGTCTTTCCATGATAACCGCCAAACATGGAGATAACTCCAGTTTTTTGCGTATATTTTCGTGAGAATTTTAAAGCAGCTTCGATTGACTCAGCTCCACTATTGCTGAAGAAAATTCTCCCCAAATTCTCAGGTGCAATAGATATTAACTTTGATAGAAATTGAAGTCTGCTGTCATTATAAGTTGACATATGACATACCATAACTTTATTCATTTGCTCAGTTATTGCCTTTATGACTTCTCTGTTGCAATGTCCTATTATGGCTACTCCATATCCACCCATACAATCTATGTATTCATTCCCCTCGATATCCCATACTGTTGCGTCTTGTGCCCTATCAATAGTAACAGGAAATCTTTGGTATAGATTTATCAGAAATGAATCTTCATTAAGAGTCAATTTGAAATCACCGTACAATCTTCATGATTCATTGCACTTGTAATCGGATTAGATATCTTCCCTGATGAAATTATCACTTCTTTTGCCCCCAACATTAAGGCTTCTGTACTAGCCAATATCTTTTTTTCCATCCCAAAACCTATTTTTGGCAGTGATTCTTTGGCCTGACTGGCAGTAAGGTTTTTTACTAATTTATCATCCAAATGTAAACCATTTACATTAGTTAGAAAAATCACTTTGTCTGCCTTCAAGTTTCCTGCAATGTACGCTGCAGCTCTATCCCCATCAACATTCAAAAATTCATAATTTTCACTTAATGCTATAGGTGATACTACTGGTAAATATCCATTCTCTGTCAGCGTATTTAGGAGTGAAGTTTCAACAGATTGAATTTTCCCGGTATAACCACCTTCTATAATCATCTTACGTCCTTTTTCATTTAGCACGGTAAGTTTGGTCTTTCGAATCGCCCGCAAGATGCCAGCATCAATACCTGAAATTCCCACTGCCATTATTCCTGCTTCTATCATCATCTTGACAATTATTTTATTAATCTTACCAGACATGACCATTGTATAAATTTCAACTGTTTCTTTATCGGTGAATCTACTTCTAATACCGCTGGGGGAAACGATAAATTTTTGTTCTTTCCCAAGTTTTGTCGCCATGTTGGTTACTTCGTTACCCCCACCATGAACTAGGACCATTTTTTCATTTAGTGAAATCTTGCGTATGTCTTCAATTATTGATGGATGTAGTTCATAGAGAACACTTCCACCAAACTTTATGACTATCATACCGGTGTCAATGGGGTATATCTTAGTCCACTAGTCTCGTTAAATCCACACATGAGGTTCATATTCTGAATGGCAGAACCAGCCGCCCCTTTCATTAAATTATCGGAAGCCGAAAGTGCCACTATACGGTTCGTATTCTCGTCCATGTCAAAGCCAACATCACAGAAATTGGACCCTACTACAAATTTAGGATCTGGGAATTTATACAAACCCTTCTTATCCCTTATCAATCTAATAAAAGGTTCTTCTTTGTACGCGTTTCTGTAGGCTTTCCATAGCTCAATTTCTGACTTTGGTGACTTCAGAAATACATGATTAGTAGTCAATATTCCTCTTACCAAATTAACTGCATGTGGACTCATACTTACCTTAATTTTTTCCCCTGATACAACGCTCAACTCCTGTTCTATTTCACCAGTATGTCTGTGTTTGGAAGGCTTGTAAGGTCTTATTACTCCATATCTCATAGCATGATGAGTACCTGAACTATCAGTCGCGCCTGCTCCAGAGGAGCCAATTTTGCTATCTACAATAATATGACTCGTATCGATAAACTTGTTCTCCATCAAAGGTTTCAGTGCCAATATTGACGTTACGGCCATACATCCGGGACAGGAAACTAATTTCGCATCCTTGATTTCATTTCTATGAATTTCTGGTATTCCATATACTGATTTAGAAAGTAGATCAGGAAATGGGTGCTCCCAACCATACCATTTGACATAGTCCCCTGCGTTCTTCAAACGATAGTCTGCTGATAAATCTATTATCTTGACCCCAGTACTGTACAAGTCCTTGACAATGTTAAGCGCGTTACCATGTGGAACTGATACGAATACTAAATCACATAGATCCACAATTTTGTCCATTTCCATAGGTGAAAAAGTTAGATCAATGAACCCCTTTAGACTAGGATGTATTCTGTGAACATATTCTCCCGCATTCTGTCTAGAGGTTAGGACACTTAATTCTACTTCCGGGTGTACTACCAATAAACGCAAGAGTTCCCCGCCTACATATCCTGATGCACCAATTACTCCTACTTTAATCAATTTCTTCTCTTACCAAAATTTCTACTATGACATCTTATGAATTTTGTTATCCTTGACAAAAGATTCGACCTTCAAACAGACTAGTGATGCCTATTCATACTGTAAGCCTATTTTGATGACATCTTTACCAAATAATCTGTCATAGCACCTGCGATGTCGGATTTACAGACAGCTGATGCCCCTCTAAATTCTACAGTATTGTTTACTTCATGAACAAGATAACCCCGTTCTTTGTCCTCCATAAGATCAACACCCAAAATTCCCCCGCCAACCGCATTTGAGGCTTTAAGCACTATTTCTTTTAATTCTGAAGTCAATGAAGCCACTTCTGTCCGGCCACCTACAGCAACATTAGTTCTCCACTCATTTTCTGATGAATATCTAAAGACTGACGCAACTACTTGATCTCCTATTACAATGCATCTGATGTCACGTGAAGGACGATCTATTAATTCTTGGAGATAGTAAATCCTTGAAAACAAATTATCATTTTCCTGCCTTGAGTCCAGCATCATTTCAGCCATAGATTGGTCTTTTATTTGGTAAACACCTCTGCCCCAGGAACCAATAATTGGCTTAACTACTAGTGGATATCCTAGTTTCTTCATACATTCTCTTGCTGATTCGGTACTAAAAGCAAAAGTTGTCTTTGGTGTTGGGACATTATTCTTTTTTAGAATCAAAGATGTAATTAGCTTATTTCCACATATTTCGCTTACATTAAATGAATTTACAACCGGTAGACCTATCTGTTCTAAGCAATACGTTAGATGCAAACCCCTGTTATAACTAATGACACGTTGTAATACAATATCGCCAAATCTTGAATCGCTTTTACTCGATTCAGTATCGAAAATTAATGATTTTCCATCTACTAAAATGGCGTCAAACCCTTTTTCCTGGATATCTTTGTATAATTTCTTTTCTTCAAATCTTAGTTTGTCGTATATAATACATATTCTAATCAACTATTGTCCCCAGTCTTCTCCGACTGACTCAGCTTCCTTCATTTCAACTGTGTCCTCAGTCTTTGATACAATTTCAAAATCAGTGCCACAATCCGGACATGTTATTATCTCTCCAACCATTGAATCCTGTGGAATAGTCAGCTCGGCGCCACAGTCTTTACATTCTTTTTTCATTTCTATTTTACTCCTTTTCCCTTGGCAGGCAAGTCCCTTGATAATTTATTGGCAATAACTGTTTCCATCCCCCATAACTCTATAAAACCTTTTGCAAGGTTCTGATCGAAAATGGAATCTGAGGCGTATGTGGCGAGAGTTTGCCTGTAGAGTGAATTCTTTGACTTTCTTCCAACTACCTTAGCAGATCCATTTTGCAATTTCATTCTAACTTTTCCTGTAACTCTATTTTGAGTTGCCTCTATAAACTTATCCAAGTCTTCTCTAAGGGGATCGAACCATAATCCAGAATAGACCAACCAACTCCACTGATCATCAACAATTTGCTTAAATCTCAACTCATGCTTAGTCAGTACAAGCTGTTCCAAATCTTTGTGTGCAGCTAGAATTGTTAGAGCGGCTGGAGCTTCGTATATTTCCCTGGTCTTAATTCCGACGACTCTGTCTTCTATATGATCTATGACTCCTATTCCATGACTGCCTGCTTTGGTGTTAAGATACGTAATCATATTAATTAGAGACATCTTTCGGTTGTCGACAGCTACAGGTACTCCTTTGTCAAATTCTAGCTCCAAATACTCCGCAGGTATGTTCTTATTTTTTACCAAGCTGAAAATCTCCTCAGGAGGTTCTATCCAGGGATCTTCTAATTTTCCTGCTTCTATTGCTCGTCCCCATATATTCATATCAGTACTATACTTTTTGATTTCCTCGCTAAGTGGAACATTATTTTTTTTTGCATATCTTATTTCAAGATCCCTTGTTAGATTCATCTCCCTTATTGGCGCTATAATTTTTATAGTTGGATCAATAGACGACATTGCAATATCAAACCTCACCTGATCGTTTCCCTTACCCGTGCATCCATGGGCCACAGCAATTGCCTCTTCCTGAGCGGCGACGTCCATTATTTTTTCTGCCATTAGGGGACGTGCAAGAGCTGTAGCAAGTGGATATTTTCCTTGGTAAAGTCCATTTGCCTTTATAGATTTACCAACATAGTTTTCTACAAATTCTTTCTTGGCATCAATATTAAAGTGCTTTATGGCACCAAGGATTTTTGACTTTTTTCTAATTTCTTCAAAATCATCATTTTGTCCACAGTCAACGGTAGCTGTAATTACCTCCATTTTGTGATTATTCTGGAGATATTTTACACAAACCGAAGTATCCAAACCACCAGAGAAAGCTAATACCGCTTTTTTATTGGACATTGATAATGCAACGGATATAAGTATAGACTTATATTTTTTTGATTAAACCTGAAAATGTCATTCAAATAATGAAAACTATTAAAATACACTTGATCAATATCTCCTTATGCATCATGGGTATAATTTTGAGGAAGTAAAGCAAAAGGTGATTTCTGTCTTGTCTCAAAACTACGCAGGTCTATCCGGAGTAGAACTATCAACAAAAACAAAAATAAATCGAATGACCCTCACAAAATACTTGAATCTGATGCTAACTCAAGGGCTGGTTAGAAAAAAAAAATTGGAACTGTTAATGTTTGGTACTTGGACAAAGATGCTCCCCAGATTGAGTTCCCACTAAATATCCACAATTTACAGCAAAAATTTTTAGAATGCTTGATTCTAGGAAATGAGTCACAAGCAATAATCATTATTTCAAATTTACTTTTTTCAACGATATCAAAAGAGAGAATATTATTTGATATTATTTTACCAACTTTGAATATATTAAATGACATGTATGACAGAGGGAAAATTAGCGAAAGCGAAAAAATACTAGTTTCAAATGCTGCGATCGACCTCGTTCTTATGACAAAATTTGTTTCTACGTTAGATACTCCTAAACAGAAAGCCTCTTCAATAGTCGTTTCTGGCTCAGAAGAGGCAAACTACTTTGCAAGGATTGCATCTGTTATCTTATATTTGATGGGATGGAATTCATTGTATTTGGGAAATGTAGAAAACAAGATAGATCCGTTCTTCGATATTGACATCCAAAGGCTTGTAACTAAAAACTTAAGGGGTTCGAATGCTCTCACTGCGGTCATGATTTTTTCATTTAACGCAAACACGTTGAAATTCCTATCGAATACTATTAAAGTTCTAAGAAAAAAAGTTGAAAACGATTTAAGGATAGCCATATTTACAAACAATGACTTGTTGCAAGAGTCACAAGGTATGGATGTTGATTTTAGTACAACTGATTTAAAGGCCCTTATAGAATGGGCAAAACAGGAATATCACAGCATATCCCAGTAATCTTGTCTAGTAATCGTTAATGGGCCGAAAGGGATTTGAACCCTCGGCCTTTCGATTATCAGTCGAACGCTCCGCCAAGCTGAGCTATCGGCCCATAAATCGAATTAATTAGAGGATATTTATTCTTGTGGATAGCAATGTCTTTGATAAAAATGCATTTAAGTCATGCAAGAAACTAACTTGTTAATTGACTCTTCAGATCAACAAGGCTGCAATAATTACAAAATTTAGGAATGAATTAGCAGTGGATGCTGCGCGATTTATTGCAAACTTTTTGGACAAAAAACAGATCAAGGTTTTCTCAATTGAATCTCTAGACATCGAAAATGTTCAATCCGTTGATCCTAAGGAACTTGTCAATTTTGATCTTGATTTGGTTTTTGCCATTGGTGGAGATGGTACAACTCTCCGTGCATTCAGAATGATAAAACAGAGTACTCCTGTTTTCAGTTTGAACATAGGAGGTACAAGAGGAATCCTTGCAGAAGCAAATACAAAACCTATTGAAGAGCAACTCCTCGATATTTTTAATGGAAATTATTTTTACGACAAAAGGTTGAGACTACAGGCAAGCATTGACGATAAAGTAATTGGTCCTGCTCTTAATGATATAGTCATCACTAGAACAAATTTGACCAAGACTCCTACAATAACCATTAAAGTGTTTGATTATCCAATTTCTCAAAAAATGGATGGAGTGATAATTTCAACAGCCACAGGTTCCACCGGACATGCACTTTCATTGGGTGGCCCCATAGTCCATGAAAATATGAATTGCGCCATGATATTACCGATTGCACCGGTTAACAAGACACCCGCATTGATTGTTGAATTAAGAGATATTACTATCAGTACAACCGATAATTCCAAAATAATCATTGATGGCCAGCAAGTGTATGACGCTACACCAGAAAATCATATCACTATTTCTAAATACCCATTTGATGGAGTATTCCTCAGGATTGGTAAAAGAGGAATAAGACAACTTGAAAAACTTGGTTTCTGAGACAATTTCAAAATTTGCCTTAGATGCAACTGCGTTTTATCAAGGGTTTCATTTGCACTCCAACAGTACGTGTATTACGACAGGATTGGTATTTGAAGAGATATCTCATATACAAAAAATGCTTTCAGTATTGGAGACTTTGATATTAAACGAAAGAATAAGGATACTTGAACCATCTGAGGAATCATTAAAAATGATAAAATCTTCAATCACTCAAATAGGCGAGACTCGACTTTCTGACGCTGATATTTCAATTATTGCCCTAGCTAAAGAGTTCAATGTCCCACTTGTGACTGATGATTTTGCAATATGCAATTTGGCAAAAACGTTGTCCATTGAATTACTTAATTTAGGAACAAAAGGTATTAAGGATTCAAGAAAATGGGTCAAGTTTTGTAAAAGCTGTGGAAGGGGGTATCCACCGGCTCAAACGGTTTGTTCTCTGTGTGGAAACAAATTAAGAATACGATTTAAAAAATTGATAGGTTCAACAACTGTCAAGATTAATGATGAACAGTAATAATATGTTTGTAAATTTATTCAGCTACTTGAATAACGGTTGGATTGAGTAACTGTATGTACATCGTGTTTGTTTTTAGTTCTCCCTTGTCAAATATGATCTGGGCATTATTTCCAAATTTCTTGATATAACCTACAATAATTAGGGCCCAGGGTACAATTGATCTATCTCTTGAGTGGGAATGTAATTTTAGGATGTTGTTTTGGGTATCGTGTTCTAGGTATCCAGAATAACTGATTCTTAACGCATAATCTACGATATTTATTAATTCTTCAGTACTTTGGCATTGTGTATCACTACTAAATTTTTCAATCTCAGAAACAAGCAAAGGGTAATCGATATCTTGCTTCATTGACATATCCAATAACAACTGTGATAGTTCATTTTCTACCATTTTAGACAAAATTAGTGCAGCTTTTGGAACTTTACCGCCGAGCATACCAACATTGACTCTAAGTGCTTTTTTCCATTTTTCATCAAATAATTTTACATATGCTGATCCAAATGGATCTGTTGTCAATACTAATGAAGCTTTTCCATTAGTACTATCGATAAAAATAATCTTCTTATAATCAAAAATCAATATGTTTCCAGAAATAGTATCAGACCTGGTTTCTACACTATCCGGTAATGTACCAATCACATCAGCCGCGAGGGATTCGATTCCCAGTAACATTTTGGTTTTAACTCCTTTTTTGGAGGCAGCAGCAATAGAAGTCTTACATTGGAAAACGACATTTTGCCCCCACGAATCCAGAATCAAATCTATATTTGATTTACTGGATGATATCAATTCTTCAATTTTTCTCACTACTATATTCGGTTCTAATATCAAGTATTTTTTTTCTTCATAGGATTTTTTCCCTTCTTCTCTCAATTTCTCCAGATTATTTAAGATACCGTGCATTGAATCCAGTCTTCTTTCCTGCAGTGTAATCATATCTCCAAATGCCTCATTAGGCTGAGTGGCCGCTGCTATCATTGGTTTCTGACTAGAAATAGTTGCAAGTTTTTTTCTTTCCAATTTTTTTAAAGTTGTATAGATTTTTGTTCTGGGTAAATTAGAATAATAGGCTATCTCACTTGCACCCAGAGTACCTTTTGAAACTAAAGTAATGTAAGCCATCGATTCATATTTAGATAAACCAAACTCTTCCAAATTCGCTACAAGATCCAGATAATTCGGAATATCATTGGGGCGCTTAATCATAAGAACTTCTTCTACATTATGGACGTAAAGCAAGATGTCAATTTGATTGCACAAAACAAAAAAAAATGTAAAGCTGAAATTGCAAAACAGTGACCCAAAAAATTGCTGACATATTGGTTTTCTCAGAATTTATTGGTATTTTGTTACTTTAGGCGATTTTATTGATAAAAACGCATTATCTATAAACACAAAATGTTATTCTGAGGTTAATTGTTGTCATTTTTTTTCTCTTTTAAGATAGATGCCAAATAATTTTTCCAGGCTTTGTTCAATTTATTTTGTCGCTTGACCAATATAGATTCACAATGCAGTAATTCAAAGGAAGACTCAGAATTTGTATGAGTATATGAGTTTAGCTCCACAGGAACTAGAGAATAGTGCTAGTAAATATGCTGCTGAGGCGATTAGATTGGACTCTGAAGGTTCCAATGGACAAGCAATTAGCGCTTATCAGAGGGCTGTTGAAGCCTTAGTCAAGTTAGTACAAATCTATCCTGATTACAAGTTGAATAAAATTTACATGGAGCGAGCAAGCTCCTATCAAAATAGAATAAAAGCCCTGCAAATGTCCAATCCTCTATGTGATTCTGACGTTAGCAAATTGGGAAACTTTGATCAAAAACCTACGAATTCAACGAATTTTGTTCTGAACAACATGCAATCAGCAAAGAAGAAAAATGAGCCCAATCCCGGATGCAGTTTGTACTTTGAAGAACTCTTGATGACAGACAAACCAAAGGTCTCCTGGAATGAAGTTATTGGGTTGGAAGATGCAAAAAGAGCAATGAGAGAATCTATAGTTTATCCAACTATACGACCTGATCTACTTCCTCTTGGATGGGCGCGAGGAATTTTGTTATTTGGTCCTCCTGGTTGCGGAAAGACATTACTTGCCGCAGCTGCTGCAGCTGAAATCGAAGGCTATTTCATAAATGTTGACGCAGCTTCGATGATGAGCAAATGGTTGGGTGAGGCGGAAAAAAATGTCTCTAAATTGTTCACTATGGCACGCAAGTTACACGATAGTGAAGGCGTTCCAGTTCTGATTTTTGTAGATGAAATAGATTCACTTTTGGGTAATAGAAATAGTGAGGTAGGAGGTGAAGTTAGAGTAAAAAACCAGTTTTTGACTGAAATGGATGGCATAAATGGAAAATCAAGAGAGTCAAAACTTTATGTCATTGGTGCGACCAACAAGCCATGGAGCTTAGAAGCAGGTTTTCTAAGAAGATTTCAAAAAAGAATTTACGTATCTCTACCAAACAGGGAATCTCGGATTAATCTCTTTGATCAATATACAAAGATGTTACAAATGGAATCCAGTCTAAGAGTAGAAGACTTGGCAAAGTTAAGTGATGGTTACAGCGGAAGTGATGTCAAAGACATTTGTCAATCAGTTCAATTGCGCGTAGTCGATGAGTTATTCCAAAGTGGAAAAGGCCTCGATAGCGGTTCTAGTACTCGATCTATAACTGAATCTGATTTTAAGGAAATTCTAAAAATGCGGAAACCCAGTGTAAGCATGGACATGATTCGGGCTTACATGAGATGGAGCGAACAGTTTAAGGCCCTTTAGAACTAGTTTGCTTTTTGAAATCTACTGTGGCCTCAGTTATTTTTCTTGCAGCGGACTCTTTTCCTTCCCATCCTGATACCTTTACAAATTTACCTTTTTCAAGTTCTTTGTAGTGTTCAAAGAAATGCTTTATCTGATCCTTCAGATGTTGTGGCACATCTTCGATATCTTTAACATCTGAAAAGCTAGGATCAATTTTGGATGTTGGTATGGCCACAATTTTCGAATCTTGACCTTCTTCATCCTCAGTGTGCAATACACCTACAGGTATTACTTTTATCATAGACAATGGTGCTAGTGGCGTTTCTCCTAATACTAGAACGTCTACAGGATCTCCGTCTTTCTCAAGTGTGTTGGGGAGGAATCCGTAATTACAAGGATAATACATAGCAGTAAACAATTTTCTATCCACAAAAAGAAAACCACTTTCGGTATCATACTCGTATTTTATACTACTGCCTTTTGGGATTTCAATTATTGCTATGCTCTGATCAGGTGACTGTTTTATAGAACTAATTCCTCGATGTGTTGACATACATTCTAGATATTACCTGCTATTTATATTCGAAAAGGTTCTGAATGGGTAAACTGAATTTACCATTTAGAATAACTACCGAATTGCAAAAAAGGACAAATTTGGATAGATATTTGATAAAATTATAAAAGAGAAAATAGAACTGACGTTCGCATCAATGGAACTAGAAGCAAAGTATGACCCAAAGCAAATTGAGTTTCAAATAAACTCCTATTTGGATAAAATTGACAAAAAGTCACTGATTGATAGAGAGTTATCAACTTGTGAAAAAACTCTCGGCTTTGTTGAAGGTCCTCCTACACTAAATGGAGAGCCTCATGTAGGTCACCTGAGGGGACGGATTATCAAAGATCTTTGGTTCAGATATAAGACTTTGCAAAAATATAAAGTTACTTTCCGAGCAGGCTGGGACACCCAGGGTCTGCCAGTAGAGTTACAAGCAGAGAAAAATTTAGGACTAACTGGAAGTAAGGCCGATAACATCAAGAAGGTTGGCATCTCGAAGATAGTTGAAGCATGCAAAGACCTAATCAAAACTAATTCAGAAAAGTGGATCAAAGTTGATGCTCTCCTTGGGATGTCATTTGATTATCATAAAGCATATTGGACTTTTGAGGATAATTATATCGAAAGGGAATGGCAGGTATTAAAGAAAGCTTGGGAACTGGGAATTCTTAAGGAATGGTTTAGAGTAGTTGCATACTGTCCATCCTGTCAAACATCATTGAGCAATGCAGAGGTTAATCAGGGGTATAAGATTCTGGAGGATCCATCTTTTTATTATAAGATGAGTTTAATGGAGGAGAACACTTTCCTAATTGTATGGACGACCATGCCATTTACACTAGTAACTGATGAATTGATAGGTGTTAATCCTGAAGCGGAGTATGCGTATATTTCAATTAAGAACGAAAGATGGATTGTCGGATATGAAAGGCTAAATGATTTGATGACAGAACTCAAAATTCAAGATTTTACTATTGAAAAGATTATTAAGGGTACAGAGTTGGATGGAAAAAAGTACGTACACCCACTCTTAGCGATGATACCCGGACTTAAGGAACTTAGTGATGACAGTAAAATACATTTTGTCGTCGCTGAAAATATCGTTGATGCTAGTACCGGTAGTGGGATAGTCCATTTGTCCCCAGCGAACGGTCAGGAGGATTTTGACATCGCTGCCAAGCGAAATGTTCCGATTTTTGTTCCTATTAATGATAAAGTAGAATTTACAGAGAAGGCAGGTATTTTTAGTGGAAAATTTGTACGCGACACCGATACTTTGGTTGTTGAAAAGATGAAGGAAACAGGTGCATATGTCAAGTTGGGACGAATTAAACATCAATATCCAACCTGCTGGCGCTCAAACCACAAGGTTGTATGGCTTGCAAGGCGTGAATATTTTTACATGATCGATAAACTTGAAAATAAGCCCATCAACGCAGTCTCAAGTGTAAATTTCTTTTTTGAATCTCCAAAGAATAGATTTGTTGAAATAATTAAGGAACAGGTGCCCTGGTGCATATCGCGTGAAAGAGTATGGGGTACTCCTCTTCCCATATGGAGTTGTGCGAAATGTGGTATGAAAGAACCTCTCTTTTCCAGAAATGAAATTATCAAAAGAGCCACAAAGTTACCAGACGGAGAACATTTTGAATTGCATCGGCCTTGGATTGATAATGTCCTAATCAATTGTTTAAAATGTAATATCCCCATGAATCGTGAACCCTTTGTTCTTGACACATGGCACAACAGTGGTGCTTCACCTTATGCGGGATTCTCAGACGAGGAGTACAGGGACCTGATCCCTGCAGAATTTCTAACCGAAGGGATAGATCAGACTAGGGGATGGGCATACACACTTTTGATGGAAAATGTAATAATGCAAAACAAGGGACAATCGCCTTTTGAATCGTTTCTATTTCAGGGACATATATTGGACGAGAAGGGAAATAAAATGAGCAAGAGCTTGGGCAATGTATTGGATGCTAATAAACTCTTGATTGATAATTCAGTTGATGCGATTAGATTTTATTTCATGTGGAAGTCATCCCCTATTGAATCTCTAAATTTTAGTCTTAGTGAAATGGGATCCCGTCCATATCAGGTACTTAGTACTCTATATTACCTCCACGTATACTTGGTTCAAAATAGTACATATGATAGGTTTGATACGAAAAATATCAATCTAGAAGCCGTCGTAAAAAGTAAATACTTTACTTTGATTGAAGTTTGGATACTATCTAAATTACAATCATTGATAGATAAGGTAACGTTATCATTGGATTCATGTAGGTTTAATGAAGGCGCAAAGGATTTGGAAGAATTTATCATTAATAGTTTAAGCCAAACATATGTTCCTATGAGTAGAGATGATTTATGGGATGACAGTGTGGAGACATTAGAGAGAAGGAATGTGATATATGTAGTACTTGGATATGCACTGTACATTCTTGACATACTCCTTCATTCGTATAGTCCTTTCATTACGAATTATTTGTATCTGCTATGCTTCAAACATAAGGAAGAAATACTTCTGGAATCCTGGCCAAAATTTGATCGCGAATTGGTGAACACTAAAGTCGAAGATACAATAGACAAATCAAAACAAATAATTTCACTAGTCAATGCAGCAAGAATGAAGGCGAAATTTAAGAGAAGATGGCCCATTAATAGGGTTATCATTTGCTCTCATGATAGAAATCTTTCTGAGTCAAGTGAATTATCAGAGATATTAAAAAAACAACTCAATACAATGACTGTAGATGTAAAAATAGTAAATTTTAGTAATTATCTGGATAAAATTAATTTTCTGAATAAGGAGAAACTTGTTATTCTGAATGCCAAGCTCAAAGTAAAAAAGATAGCTCCTAGATTAAAGAACGATTTAAAAAATGCATTACAATCATTTGACCAGGTTGATATTAATGATTTATTTAACCAGTTTATTAGTAAGGGGAGTTTCGATCTCAAATACTCATCTGGTGAAATAAAGTTGGCAACAGACGATGTGGAATTTTCGTATGAAGGAAAAGCACCATATATCTTGATGGAATCTGAACAGGAGAATTTAGTTGTGTTTATCGATACTACTAGAAGTAGCGAGTTGATATCAATAGGTCTTATGAAAGATATTGCAAGAAACATACAGCAATTGAGAAAAGAAAGGAGCTTTGTTCCTACAGAAATACTGTCCTCCGCATATATCTCGAATCTAAGTTCAGAGGATCTAATGTCTCTTGAAAAACTGAAAAATGAATTGGCATATTATGTTAGAGTGAAACAGGTAATCATAACCCCTATCAAATTGGACGACGTAGCCTACAAGGAAATTGAAATAGATGGCAGAAAAATTCTTATTTCAGTAAATTAAGAACAGTACATTAAGTAATAGTGTTCTCAAAGTTAGACACATTATAAAATAAATAACTTCTCATTGTAAATCCGCATGACTATGGTGGATGTGTCTCTCTGGTTAGAAATTAATCTATATTTTGCTTTGTGCTAAGGTTACCGAGATTTTCCATTTTGTTGGAGGCAATGGAATTTCGGATTAATTGATAACTACCATCATGACAATTACAGGAACAGAAATTCTTCAAAACTTCGTCCTCCATTATCAGGCCCTTGCAATCGCCATGATTATTACAAGTACACATTGACGATTTAGCCAATAATTATAATTGACTGCAACTATTGTATATTTTTTACTATAAATAATATGACAATAATTAAATTATGCTTTTTCATTATTTTTTTGTGGAAGTTTACTCTGAAAAACGGCCATGGGGTTCATTTGAAAAGTTCAACGAGAATGAGCAATGCACCGTAAAATTACTCTACATTAAACCTGGCTGTCGATTAAGTCTTCAATATCATCATAAGCGAAAGGAATTTTGGAAAATAATTAAAGGTTCTGGCACCGTAGAAGTTCAAGACAAGAAATCAACTCTTAGTGAAGGGGATAATATCATTATTCCATCTGGAGCTAAGCACAGAATTCAAGCTAGCAATTCTGGCTGTACTGTTTTGGAAATTTCTTACGGAAGCTTCGATGAAGACGATATAGTAAGGATTGAAGACGATTATAACAGGATTTAGTAATTGAATAGCGCAAAGCCATCTTCTACGTAGTATCTGTACTAGTAACCAATGACCCAGAATTTTGTAGGATTTCTCACCATGTATTTAACGAAATACAAATAAAGCCCTATTATCGCTTTTAATCTAATGAGCGCAAGTAAAAAACCCCACATGAATCTGGTGGTAGTGGGACATGTTGATAATGGTAAATCGACTATTGTAGGTCATTTATTAGTAGATATGGGAGTAATCGATCAAAGAACTATAGATTCCTTTGCCAAAGAATCTGAAGAAACAGGAAAAGGTGACACTTTCAAGTATGCTTGGGTATTAGATAGCATTAAGGATGAGCGAGAAAGAGGAATTACCATAGATTTAGCATTCCAGAAATTTGAAACTTCTAAATATTTTTACACCTTGATTGATGCCCCTGGACATAGAGACTTTATAAAGAATATGATTACTGGTGCATCTGAGGCAGACGTCGCCATCTTGGTGGTATCCGTAAAGCCAGGTGAAACCGAGGCTGCTACTGATCCTGGTGGACAAGCAAGAGAACATGCATTCTTATCAAGGACTCTTGGAGTTGGTCAAATCGTAGTTGCCCTGAATAAAATGGATGACTCAAAATATTCAGAAGCACGTTTTAACGAGGTAAAAGAAATCGTTGAAAAAATGCTCAAGTTGGTAGGCTATAATGTTTCTAAAATAAGCTTCATTCCAGTCTCTGGATGGAAAGGAGACAATTTGGTCAAGAAATCGGAAAATATGCCTTGGTATAAGGGACCTACTCTTGCAGAGACACTCGATCTATTCGAACCGCCAGAAAAACCATTGGGAAAACCACTTAGAATACCCATCCAGGATGTTTATTCTATAACAGGAGTTGGTACAGTACCAGTAGGCAGAGTTGAAACAGGAGTTCTTAAAGCCAACGAAAAGGTTATGGTAATGCCATCAGGCGTGACAGGAGAAGTAAAATCAATAGAGACACATCATACTCAGATGGAATCTGCAGAATCTGGTGATAATATAGGATTTAACCTTAGAGGTGTGGATAAGAAATCGATCAAACGGGGAGATGTGATTGGTCCTGTTGATAATCCACCAAATGCTGCGAAGGAATTTGAGGCACAAATAATAATTATCCACCACCCTACCGCGATGGCTCCTGGTTATACCCCTGTACTTCATGCGCACACTGCACAGGTTGCAGCTACTTTATCTGAATTTGTAGCGAAAATCGATCCAAAAACAGGTGGTGCTGTTGAAGAAAAACCAAAGTTTCTAAAGACTGGGGATGCAGCTATCGTGAGAATAAAGCCTGTAAGACCATTGGCAATAGAAACATTCAAAGAATTTCCAGAAATTGGTAGGTTTGCATTAAGAGATATGGGAACTACAATAGCTGCTGGTGTTGTAAAGTCTATTGTGGAAAAATACGACCCAAGCGCCAAAAAGTGAGTCCTACTAATGACTCAGGAAGCCCGCATTAAATTAACTAGTACTAATCTTGTAATGCTAGAAAATGTATGCCATGAAATAAAGGGCATTGGTGAAAAAAATGGGATCAAGTTTAGAGGACCACACCCACTTCCAACTAAAAAAATGAAAGTTGTTACAAGAAAATCTCCTTGTGGCCAAGGTACCAATACTTGGGACAAATATGAACTACGTATTCATAGGCGTGTAATAGATTTAGGCGCGGATGATAGATCCATCAGACAATTGATGAGATTAAAAATTCCTGATGATGTTTACATTGAAGTTTCTTTAACTTAGTAACATTCAATTCTAATTAAATTATTTAAACATCCTTCATTAATCTAGCATAGGAATTTTCTGGAATAACTAAATTAGCAAATGAATTTGGATTGATTATTTTTGCAAGTATCTCTATACCGGTAATCATTCTTGGACTAGGTCTGCTAAAATAGGACATGGCGTCTACTGCAAACACCATATCTTCTTGAACTGCTCTTAGAGAGTTCCAATCTGCGTTCCGTTTTAGAGAAACATATTCGCCAAGTACCCTATCAAGTGCAAATCCGCACGGTAAGAGAATCAAAATATCGGGATCGAGTTTAGAAATTTGAGAGAACTCTATTTTACGAGATCGATCTCCAGTTTTACTTATTTCATTAATTCCTCCGGCAATTTCAACCATTTGAGGAACCCAGTGACCGCATATGTAAAATGGCTCAAACCATTCCAGACAAATTACCCTTGGGTTATTATCCTTCCTAGCAGTCGCGACATTTTTAATTCTATTTAACAGTGATGACTTGATTAGTGAGCCCTCCTTCTCCTTCTCAACACTTCTAGCTACATCGACAATATTTTGAACAACGTCTTCGACTGTATGCGGATCTAGAACTAGCGTATCTGGTGTATAACCTAAGAACCGAATTACTTTTTCCATTTCTCTATTGTGAGGTGAGCAAACATCACAGATTCCCTGAGAAATGATAAGGTCGGGTTGTATTTTCTTTAACAAATCAAAATTTATTGTGAAATATTCATCTCGTAATTTTGCAAGTTCTTGAATTTTTTCTTCAATCTGCATACTTGTCATTGACTCTGAATCAAAAACTGACTTTATCACCTGAGGTTTGCTCTTGGCTTCAGAAGGAAAATTACACTGATGAGTAACACCGTATAACAAATGCTGACATCCCAACAGATATAGAATCTCTGTTGCACTTGGTAGAAAGGAAACAATCCGATTGACCAATACAATCTGTGATACTATTAATTATATTAAAGGACTTCGTCAAATTTCAAATTTGACGTCAAGCATTCCTAACTGGTGTAATTGGTTACAGCCAGGAAAATCAAGTATCAATATTTTAATAATCGATTATCAAGATATCTGTGTCGGGTTATGAGTAAGTTCGCTATAACGAATAAAATGGATCAAAATGAGATAGATAGGCGTACTAGAAATCTGTTAGATCTGTTTAGAAAGAATTTTCTCGATAGCAAGAGCGATGATTTTGTTTCTGATGCATTGTCTAACATGATGGTATGCAATACTATCTATGCGAAAATTTTTGAAGGGTATCTAGTACTTGCTGAAAAGAGAAAGATACCCCAGGAAATGACTGACGGTTTTGTCAAATGGGCCTCTGACCAATTGGACGAACTTAAAATCAAGCTAACTGAGAAATACCAAGAAACTGATATGAGATGACAGCCGCATTCTCGATATACGACTTTGGAAATTGAGCCAAAGTTTGTCGTATATAAAGATTAAACCCGGCCTGATTTTTTGACTTATTTTTGGAGTAAAAGTGTAACACAACTTGCCTTTTTGGAAATGATTGAATAGAAAAGTCTATATGATTACTCTAATGGATTTTTCATATGAAAAAGCCTGTGCTTATTATTGTGTTGGCAAGTATCTTGATACTCTCAGGTGTAATTTTACATGTGGAAAAATTAGAAATTTTGGCACAGACAGAAAATGAAAAAAATTCCACATTAGTTTCAATTAGCAAGATCTTTAAAGATGTACAAGGTTCAGTGGTCCAGATAACTCGTGAAAATCTACCTACATCAAATGATGCTCCTGGAGATGAAAATGTTACCAGTTTAGGATCTGGGTTTGTATTTGATAAACAAGGACGGATAATTACAAATCATCATGTAGTAAGGGATTCTAAGAATGTGGATGTGACTTTTATTGATGGTAACAGATATGTCGCATCTGTGATAGGTAGTGATCCTTTCAATGATATAGCTGTAATTGATATTGAACAAAATATATCCGAACTACTTAACCCATTAAGACTTGGAAATTCATCCGCAGTCGACGTAGGAGATCAAGTTATTGCTATAGGAAACCCCTATGGACTTGCTGGCTCAATGACTGTTGGTATAGTAAGCCAGAAGGGCCGTTTAATTTCAACTGAAGGGTCGGCATTCAGTATACCTAGTGTAATTCAAACTGATGCGTTAATTAACCCTGGTAACTCCGGTGGACCTCTTCTAAATGTCAATGAAGAAGTAATTGGAATGAATACTGCAGGAGTACTTTCGGATTCAGGAGGATTCTCTGGAATAGGTTTAGCAGTTCCTTCAAATACCATTTCTAAAATAGCTCCGGTACTTATCAGCAAAGGGAACTACACACATGCATGGCTTGGAATTTCCGCCAGTACTCTAACCTCAACATTGACAGAAAATTTTAAAAATTTGAGTAGAGATTTCAAGGGAGTGTACCTTGAATCAATAATTAAGGGCGGACCTGCTGACAAGGCAGGTCTTCAGGGTAGTACTACTGATCAATATGGTGATAAACATGGCAATGATATCATTACAGCAGTTGACAATCATAATGTTACTTACATGGAAGATCTGGTGTCCTATATAGATGAAAATAAACAGCCAGGTGAAAAATTAAATGTGACTGTTCTTAGAAACCAATCTTACATTGATCTTAGTGTAGAGTTAGGAGATCGCAATAATAGTACAAAAACAGATGAAGAAGAAGAGCCATATAGTTAGCCATACTGAAAAATCATCAAATTCTTAAAACCCCCTATTGAATTTAGGACGGGCTGTAAGTTGCATGAATTAAGTTGCTTGAATGGTTTATGAATTCATAAAGAATTGCAGTCCAATACTAATAACATACATGGCTAGAAGGATAAACCCTGTCTTTAATCCGATTTCTTTTTTGAATAATAAACCTACTGCTATTAATGTGACTCCTGTAGCTAATATCATTTGGTGTGACAAAATCTCCGTTCTATCTATAACTGCTCCAAATCCACTATGATACATTGCTCCAAATACAGCAAACGCAAGTAGCAGTGTATTGTTCAAGATCTTTGAACCAAGGACGTTGGCAATCGCAATCGATACTCCTTGCGCTCCCTTTCTGGCAAGTAACATTAATGATATTTTTTCGGGCATTTCACCGGCAATAGGACTTATTACCACTGAAAGGATTATTGCTGAAACTCCTATATCTACTGATACATGTTCCAACGACTCGATAAAAGGTTCTGCACCTAGGAAGATCCCGATAGTACCAATCATGAAGATAATTCCTGATTTTATCAACTGTTTTTGATTGCTTGGAAGATTAACATTTTCGGAGGGATTACTGTACTCTTCAATAATTTTCTCTCTGTCTTTCTTTTTTTCTAATCTCATTTCATAAAATGCGATAAAAACGTATACTAAGAATAGAACTGTAAAGACTATCCCATCAATAAAATGAAAGCCATCGATAAATAGGATTGCGCTTATTATTGCAGTAACTACGAGAAAAATTTTGTCCAGTTTAAAATAACTCACATCTATTTTTTTGATTGGTTTTTTTGAAAGCCGTGTAGTTGCGATTAAGAGCATTATTGCCAAACCCAAAGTCATCATTAGTACGTTGCTTCCCAGACCTGCTCCTAGTGCAATTCCGAAAGCTCCATCTGATGCTGCATATGCAACAATCGCAATTTCAGGAAGTGTAGTTGCTACACTAAGTAGAGTTCTTCCAACAAACCTGGCACCAAACCTGGTTGCTAGATGTTCAGCACCATATGAGAGTAACCAGCTAGCGAAGGTTAATTCTCCCAACCATATTAACATGACAAGAATGTTATTAGCTTCCAAACAAGATGTGACTACTAATTTTACAGAATATAAATCATAATAAATCCGAGTAGAATAGGAAGACTAAACTGAAAGCGTCTGATAATACACTAATTTGAAAAAAGTTAAAAATGGATTTTAATGTTGATTGAATCCTTATTCTTAAGTAATTGGTATATTTGTCATGTTAGATATTGGTATTCTAATTTTCAGAACACCATTTGCATAATCTGCCTTGCTTTTTGCATTGTCATCTTCGGGGATAGAATAAGGAAGAGGGATTTTTTTTTCAATCTTCGTTGGGCGCTGACTAAAATGCATTGTATGTGATTCCATTTCAATAACTCTCTTTGCCCTCAACGTTAGAATATCTTTAGAAATATTTACATGAATATCTTTCTTCTGGAATCCCGGGATGTCCACTATGATTACCAGCTCCGTACCATCTTCATAAATGTCAACGGGAGGTAAAACGAATTCATAAAATTCTCTTGAACGATTGCCTATTTCCTTCATTATCTCCTTTGCAACGTACCTACTTACACCCATAACCTATCTGTCACTTTCTTTCTATAAATTCTTTATTTTCAAACCGCACGTAAGCCCCATCTTGACGAAATAATTGAGCCTCGCTTAGTCTTACTATTAAAATCTTTTTAAAAAAGTGGAAATATGAAAACAGCTAGTCTGCTATCATAATTGCATGATATCCAGAACTACATTCCGGACAACAGGCATGGTCACACAAACATTCTACGCAATATCTATGGGCATCGTAAAACGTACATATGCTATCAGAATGGAGACAGTTCTCACAAATTACGAACTTTCTGCATGGATTCGAATCTAATCTATCCACGCTCTCATTTTACTCAATTCATATATTAAGTTTTATAGTCATACTCCATAACCCTAATTTTTACATCAAATATTACCAAATTAGCTATGGGAAGGTATACAGAAAATGGCCAGATTGCTTGTATTTAACAAAAAATAAAAACAATGCAATTTGCAATTCAACAGATCATGAGCGACTCTGTTCCGACAATTGATAAAATGGCAGGGATTGAACAATACACCACACGTTTTGTAGGAATTGGAGGATCAATAAAGGTAAAAAACGAAGATTTTAGGGTTATTGAATTGTTATCCGAATCACTTGCAAAGGACATTTCTCAAAAGCCTGACAAGTCTTACAGATTTCCATTATTACTACTTAACAAGAAAGGGTTGGATTCTAATCACGCAATTATGGAGATATTCGATGAGCTGGGAACAAGAATCAGAGTTCTAGGAATTAAAGATGCAAGGGCTGTTACTGTGCAATATGCTACCTGTGAGGGCAACAAGTACAAAGAAGGCAAAACTAGGCATACTGCTTTATCACTAGCTGGATACACAAAATATTCTATAAGGAAATCTCATATCATGGGAAACCAATTTGAGATACATATTACAAATCCCTCCAGAAGTGATATTTCGGACTTTATTACTGAGATAAAGAATATACCGAATTATTATGGGCTTCAACGGTTCGGCAGTGAAAGGCTTGTTACGCATTTAGTAGGACGAGAAATTATTAGAAGAGACTTTAAGAAGGCCGTTGAAATATTTTTGAGTCATACCACAGAATACGATACTCAATTTAGTAAAGAAATACGAGCACAATGCATGGATCCAGGAAATTATAGACAAGTACTTAAGATAATTCCAAAAGGCATGGATCTTGAGCGTAATATGCTAAGATCACTTGCTAATGGCAAGGATTCCATTGGGGCATTAAGGTCCATTCCCATTAACATACGACGCTTATTCGTTCATGCATATCAGGCATTTGTTTTTAACAGATGTTTGAGCGATATGATTAGAAATGGAGAATCAATTACGTCATGTACAAAGAATGATTTTTGTTTCAAGTTAGAAAATAAATTGACATTGGGAAAGTTAATGCGGTATCTCGATAAAGACAGTAATGAATTAGTCCCCGCAATGCATCTACCTGGATATTCATTCAAATCAACTGATGGTCGATTTGAAAGAAAATTATCTGGCATACTGAAAGAGGAGAATATAGAACCAAAGGATTTCTATTTGAAAGAGATGCAAGAATTGAGTGTAGAAGGTGGATTTAGACAATTACCCTTAATGGTAAATGACTTTACTTTTTCTGATAATCTTCTGATACATTTCAAAATACCCGTAGGTGCATATGCAACTATTTTGTTGCGCGAGTTAATGAAACCTACCAACCCAATAAAATCTGGTTTTTAACTCAAGTATGTCAAGTCTATGATGTCTGGGTCTGTTTTGGGTCAATTCCAGTAAGAAAAAGCAGGAAAGTGCTCAAAATTGTCTGCGAAATATAAATATGACTTTTAAGCATTGAGGAACGATGCTCGGTGGTAGGAACTTCCATAAAATCATAGAAGACGAATTGATCAAGGCTTCAAAGGATATAACATTAAATTATGACCAGAGCGGGATACATGTCTCCGAAATAACTCGTTGCAGTAGATTGTCCTATTTCGAAAGGATGGATCCATTCGTAGATGAATCTTCAAATGCATTACGAAACATATTCAGAGGATCCATTACAAAGTTATTAAATGGAAAAACCAAACAGTACAAGATCGATGATCTTACAATTTACGCTACTGTTGACTTATTAGTCTCTAATGATTTGGTGGTTAATCTAATACCGGTTTCGAAATTACCAGATTATCCTCACCCAAATGATCTTCTCTATGCCAATGCATGCATGTTTATTTTTGAAATACAGGGCGGTTTCATTGTTTACTTTACTCACGATGGCAAATTTGCTGAATTCAGTGTTTCCTCAAGTAAGAGAATGTTTGAACAAGTTGTAAGAAGAGCACGTATTTTACATCTATTGCTTAAAGAAAAAAAGACACCAGTTGTCGAGCCAAGCGAGTACTGTTTTTCATGCAAGTATTATCAAAGATGCTTTGGGCAACAAAAGGAGTCAGAACATTTACTAGACATATTGGGAATTGGAAAGAAAAAATAACGTCAGGTTACTTGCTTTTCTTCTCCTGCTTGTTGAACAATTTTATTAATCCTTTTTGTTCTAGCCCCAAACAAGATACCAGTGAAAACTACAAAAGCACCTGTTGCAATCCCATACATCAAGATTAAATCCGCCATACCATCATAGACTTATTTCATTACCATTTAATTTTTTCTAAAGAGTTCAGGGAGTTGACGGCCGTGTATAGTTTATGTTAAATATTTGTTCTCCGCCAGTGGATTGGAAGCTACCTGTTTGCTTGAAGAAATAACTTCCATTTACTAAAAATTCTGAGAGTTCATTACTTCCTGATAACTGGGATAGATTTAGATTGTTGTTGTTTTCAATGATTCTCTTATCCTTTAGAATAAGAGTGCCGTTTCCAATAACTGGAAATATGCTGTCTTGAGAGTCGACAAATCCTTCTGGTCGTTTTCCGATATCTCCCGAAACAATTCTTATGGAGTTGGAGTATACATTATATGAAATCGACTCAAGCATAATTGTGCCCTTATTTGGGTTGAAGACATTAAAGATGATTGAAAAGTTTCCACTATTACCATCAACTATTGTTGCCGTGATATCTTTAATTGATAACTCCGGTGGGGTTGGATCTTTGATTGCATCCTGATTGAAAATGCTTGCCTCTGTGAAATTCATACTGGGCAGTCCCAATTTTGAAATATCATTTGTTAGGAGATTGGAACTTAAAACTCCAAAATAAACAATAATTGCTATGATTGCAACTATGATTCCAGCTGCAACAATTTTTTTCCCCATAATCCTCAAGACTCCTATAATCAAAAGATTATTTTAGTCTATTTATTTGTAGAATGGACCAAGATATTCTTCTTATCCAACTAACTTGTGGACTAAGATTATATTTATGACCGAACAAAACCAGACCATGTTTATAGGAGCCAGAAGAGCCGTCCTCATTGCTGCTATTGGTGCGATCGTAGCTTTTATTGTATTATTTCCAGCAATCCCCGACCTGCTTAGAGGAGGTAGCGAATTGCGAGATGTAACAGTGAGTGTCAAGAATATTGCAGTACAAAACACAAGTAACGTTAACAATACCATTCCATTGACACTAACTTTTGAAATACTCAACAACGATGTTAAAGCACTATCGACCTCTAAAATAGAGTATGCAGTTATTGCAAATAGTACTGATTTAGGTAATGGGTTACTTTCGTATGAAGATATTCCTCCAAACGGAAGACCACAGTTGTATCCGAATTCTCCCACAACCCTTCAGTCGACATTCCTTCTTAGCAGAACAAGCTCCAATTCAGAATTGTTTGACAATATAAACAGTGCCGAGTTTGTGGCAAATTTTACGGAATGGAATATTAATGGAACAGCTCAGATCGACTCTGCTTTCACAATATATCCAATTCCTTTTAGCAGCAATTTAAGATAAAAAGACTGGAACTTCTATTTTTCATTTTTCATGTAGCCTTTTTCAAATCCGGCTACAATCCATTCTTCCAACCAAACGCATTTTGCCGGACTGTAAGGACTAGCTTCGTCTTCAGATGAACATGAGTGTTGGTAAGCGCAGCTGAAACATGGGGCCCCTTCCACACATTCAATTTGAATAGGCTTTCTGTTGTATTCGGCAATGGCCGATTTCTTTACTATTAGTTTGTACGTCCATCTACCCTTGTGCAAAATCTTTTCACGTGAAATAAGCGATTGCTTCTCAAGATTTCCTGCCAACCTCGAACCATCCCTGCTATCAAGTGAAAATTCTTTACAGATTTCAGTTTGGAAAACTCCATCTTCTCCGCTCTTTAATATTGCCTGAAAAACCTGTTCAAATAATTCGTGCTTGTTTTTATACATACTTCTCGGAAGATTAACAATTTGAGACAAAAGATAGATTTGTATCAAGCTAATAATATAAAAATCTTGGCATTATCTATCCAATTCATAAACAATATTGAGGGATACTGACATTTAGCCTATGTAATTAGAAATTTCTAATTCCTTAACTAGTGATTGAACCTGCCCAAGAGTCAGAAACGTTTCGCAAATTGAAAACGATCTGCGTGTTAGGTTTGGCAATTTTCTTATATTGAGAATTAATGTAGGGTATTGACCTAAAGTTTTAAAAAACTGCGGTCACCGGGATTTGAATTCCCGCTCTAATCAATTAGAGTCCCGGGTTGCGGGCTTTCTTCTCCATCAAATGGATTGGAAGGCCAGTGTCCTAACCAAACTAGACGATGACCGCATATCTTTTATGCGATGATAATCTAGATATTAAATCTTATGAAGATTTTTGTTTCTTATTTTCTGGAAAGATATAATTCAAGAGCATATCCACCATCTTGTTTTTTCCTTTTTCCTTTATATTGGTGAATTTCTTGTTCAGCTTTTCCTTTCTTGCATCTTCTTCAATGTTCTCATTTGGTCTTTTGTCAAACGCTCCCTCAAATTGAATCCTATAGCCTTTGTAGCCTGCAATCACCTTGTCAAAAATTTCTTTTTGTTGATACGACGAAACAAAATAGATCACCGGAGGGTTGGGTCTTTCCTTTATTTCATCCATCAAAACAGAAAAGAGATGTCCTATGTTGTTGTAAGAATTATCTACAAAAATCATAGATTCTTCAACCCCGTTTTTTAATAAATGATCCTTTATGATGACGCCTACATCATTGCTTGCAGCCACATTGATTATGGTGGCAGACTTGTCAGGCTTGGATTTCATGATTCGCTGATATATTTTGGTACAAACTGCTATTCTATCAATAATGTGCGGCGGCAATTGTTTATTTGGTTCTAACTTCACAAAATTACAGTAGAGGACAACTACGTTTCCAGAGACAAATCTATTTTCTGACATGATGATTTAGAATAATAATAGGGAATAAATTTTTTACCAACTTGGCTTCTTTGGAGAATTTAACTGTCTTTCTAACTCATCTAGTCTTTGAATCGCATCTTGGTTTTGTCTGGCTTCAGAATAAGATGCATCATTTCTAATCTTATTCATTAGATCTGCTACCTCCTGAACGGTAACTCCGTGTTTTATGTCGTATTCTATCTGCTTGGAACAATTTGAGATAGTACTATATTTTTTAAAATTTCGTTTTTCAAATGATGAAGCGTCAGGGGAAATTCCTTTCATATAACGTAAAATAACTTTCTCAACATGTTCAAGATGCCATTCTCTCATCGCAAAATTGTTGGGTTTCACGGCAAGTACTCAGTGATATGTGAATAATGGATATTTAATCTATTATACAAGATTATAATATCTCCTAAATGGAATATTCATCATCAATAGTATCAAAACCATTGCAACGTTCTCTACAAATAATCTGAAAGTTTAATTTTATCTTGATCTGGTATTTTTGCGATTTCAAACCTTTCTTTTGATTTCAAAAGTGTGGCAGTTGCGTCTATTCCAATTTTTGTAGTTATGAGATTTTTCTGATCACTTGATGGATCCAAACTAGATCCCTTTGAATTTGGTATAATCAACAAGTCCTTATCTGCCTGACATCTTGTTGAGATTGCATATTCTACCTCGGTTGGATTCGTAGGATCAATATCATCGTCAACTATTATTGCAATTTTTAGTGAGGGATGGCCTGCAAAGGCAGCCACAACTGCATTTTTTGGCTCTCCTTCCAATTTTTTAGTTATTTGAATTACCGCAACCAGCCAGTTACTTCCTCCGTCTGTCAAATGAACCGCTCTAGTACCAGATACGACGTCTTTGACACTATGAAATAG
>DATFEX010000101.1:0-17847 GCA_035250685.1 Nitrososphaeraceae archaeon
TATTTGAGAAAACCCCGCCGCTCCATTACTATCGACAATGGCTTGCAAAATTTTAATTCTTGTTCTCCTGGCACGGAGCTGCGTCTCACCTATCAACGAAAAATTTATGTAAATAAATTATTTATGCCTTTCTGAATAAATTATATAAAAGTATTGGAAAATTAACTGTAGCACCTACTATTATTTAAGAATTCACAGGTTCCCCGATGTAGGTTTTTTTTGATTTTCCGCTGTTTAAAGGATAATTTGTAGTTTATTTTAGGGAACACAATATAAATAGAAACACAATATACTAGAATCTAATGCCTGTTGATCCTGTATGTGGAATAGAAATGGATGAGGAACTAGCTACTATTCATCAGTATAATGGTAAGAAATACTATTTTTGTTGTGAGGGTTGCAAAAGTATCTTTTCAAGAAAGCCGGGTAAGTATTCAAAAAAGTAGTATATTCTAACTAGAAGATTGTTATATGAATTAGTTTCTCTAGTCATAACTAATTAACCTAACAAGAGATATTGGTTATTGTTTGAGGTTTACTATTGTCATATTACAACATTGAATTGGTCTGCAATAAGTGCGGTGGTTTGAATAACAGAATATCAAATCTAAAGTCAGTACGCGATATGTTAAAACCTATCAATAATACATGCAAAACTTGTGGAATTTTGTTAAATGCATTTGACTTTGCAATATCAGCTGAACGAAGATATGAAAAATTTATTTGAGATACAAAAACAGTCAAAATTGCTTTAGTCATCCAGACCTGATAGTTGAGTGAGTGACTGACTATTACATAAACACTTTACGAAGTATTAGGAACTAAGCAGTCAAATGCATTTTCGTTTTTTATTCTATAGTAAGAATCTGCATGATTAGTAAATAATCCCACTTCTACAACACCTGGAATATTTTTTAGATCTCTTTCAGCTTCAACAATACGATCATAACTCGGTAACAATGTATCGTAAATAATATTGCCGTTCTCTGTAATGAACGGATATCCTTTTTCTAGCATCCTCATCTTTGGTAAAGCTCCGATTTTTTCAAGTTCTCTCTTGACAAGGATTCTTCCAAATGGAGTAACCTCGATTGGGACTGCCATGGTAAATTTATCGACAAACTTGTTAGACTGAGCCACAATTACAAATTTTCTTGAAGATGCAATTAATATTTTCTCCTTCAAAAGTGCTCCTCCTCCCCCTTTAATCATATTAAATTCGGAATCAATCTGGTCCGCCCCATCTATGACAACATCAACATTTCCATACTTTTGATCGACTATTTTCAAGCCTAAAGATTCAGAAACGATTCTAATTTGAAGAGAAGTTACCACAAACTCTAAAGTATCTCTATATTCCAACATTGCGAAATTTCGGACAATTTTTTCAACAGTGCTTCCACTTCCCAAACCTATTGTAATTCCTTTGGAAATGTATTTCTTGAAAAAATCTTGAGAAAGTGCGATATATTTATTATCATTATGAAACTGGCTATCGGTCATCCCCGAATTCATCTGCTTAAAATGAACTATTCATGTCTACTTTAATCTTTACAAGGAAACCAGTTTTTACAAATTGGCCGCAGATCCTTTTAATTCTAAAATTCAAAGTGGAAGTGCAACACTTTGAATGAGGAAGAATTGACAACGAGTATATATACGAAGCATCAATGATTATTCCTACAATGTCTGAAATGAGTGGCGCTAAAGCTCTTATGACTTCCCTGGAAAAAGAAGGTGTTGATATAGTCTTTGGACTTCCGGGTGGGGCAAATTTGCCAATTTACGATGCCCTAGTTGATGCTAACTTTAGGCACGTATTGGTTAGACATGAACAATCGGCAGCTCATATGGCTGACGGTTATGCTAGAATAAAAAGAAAGGCAGGGGTATGCCTTGCAACATCGGGTCCTGGTGCAACAAATCTGATCACAGGAATAGCCACGGCCTATGCTGATTCTTCTCCGTTAATTGCAATAACTGGTCAAGTACCACTGAATATGATAGGAAAGGATGCTTTTCAAGAGACTGATATTATTGGAGTTGCTAATCCGTGCACAAAATATGCGTTTCAACCCCGATATGCTACAGAAATTCCAGAAGTTGTGAAAAAATCATTCTACATAGCAGAGAGTGGTAGACCCGGACCAGTTCTGATTGATATTCCAAAGGATGTACAACAGGACGTTACCAAAATTCAATTTCCAGATTTAATTAAGGTTAGGGGATACAAACCAGTTGTAGATCCAGATCTGTCAAATGTTGGAAAGGCAGTGGAACTATTGGTATCTGCACAACGACCAATAATCATGGCAGGTGGTGGTGTTATTCTGTCTGGTGCTTTCTCTGAACTTCAGGCAATAGCCGAATTACTTATGGCACCAGTCGTTACTACTTTTAAGGGTAAGGGCGCATTTCCTGAAAACCATCCACTAGCAATGGGTCCTATTGGGATGCATGGTCATGCGGAGGCAAACAGAATTATACTTGAAGCAGATTGCATACTCGCCGTCGGTGCAAGATTCTCAGATCGTTCCGTGGGAAGGTTTGACGAGTTTGGTAAGGGGATGAATATCATTCATCTTGATATAGATCCTGCTGAGATTGGAAAAAATAAATCTGTAGATATTGCTATTGTTGGTGACGTCAAGTCTGCTCTTCGAACTATGGTGAAGATGTTGACTAAGATGTCGATAAAGAAGAGCAACGAGAACCCGTGGCTAAAAAGGAGAAAGGAGTTGATCGATTACTTTTCACAAAACATGAAAGATTATCCGAGAGAAATGACTGCTAGAAAGGCATTGAAAAAATTGAGAGAGCTGCTACCAGCCGAATCAATAGTAACAACAGAAGTGGGTCAATGTCAAATGTGGACTTCATTGCATTTTGATGTTATCTCACCGGGGACTTTTTTTAGCTCTACTGGATTAGGAACAATGGGATTTGGATTTCCCGCATCAATAGGAGCAAAGGCTGCTAGACCAGATGTTCATGTTGTAGATGTTGCCGGCGACGGTTCATTTAACATGACTGAAAATTCCTTGGCAGTTTCTGTATTAGAGAATCTACCTGTCATAGTATTTCTGTTAAACAATGATATGCTTGGTATGGTAGCACAGTGGCAGAGAACATTTTATGATCGACGATACATGGGTGTTCATCAAAAAAGTTGTCCTGACTACGTCAAAATTGCAGAAGCCTATGGGGCAAACGGGATGAGTGTTCAATCGATGGATGAGCTGGAAAAAGCAATAAAAGGTGCACTCAAAACAGAAGTTGCAACTGTAATTGACATCAAAATCGACCCCGAAGAAGATGTATATCCATTTGTTGCTCCTGGTACTGGACTTAAGGATATGATAACAGGTGCATAGACAATGAGTTCTAGGGATTTCAAAAACAAACCATTGTACATCATTTCTTCTTTGGTTGAAAATAAACCTGGTGTGTTATTTAGGATTACCAATCTGTTTCGAGCTAGAAATTTCAACATCGAGAGCATTACAGTTGGGACTACTGAAAAACCAGATCTGTCAAGGATGACAATAACTACAAGAATTGATGAAGCAATACTTGATCAACTGGTAAAACAGCTCAGAAAACTCATTGATATCGTGGAGGTAGAGGTTCTTGATATCAATAATACTGTCTATAGGGAGTTGGCGTTGATAAAGATAAGAGCCAAAGACTTTACTAATAGGAACGAAATCATCAATTTTGCGAACGTGTTTAGGGCAAATATATTAGATATTGGAAAGGAATCTGTAACTGTTGAAGTTATTGGAACACCTGACAAAATAGATGCATTTAAGAATCTAATAATACAATATGATATTGTAGAAATGGCACGAACGGGAGTTTCCGCTCTTTCCAGGGGAGAGTAAACCATGGAATCTCAAAAGGTAAGGATATTTGATACAACATTAAGAGATGGTGAGCAGACACCCGGTGTTTCAATAACACCCGAACAAAAACTCAATATTGCCACAAAATTGGCGGACCTGGGCGTTGACACAATCGAAGCTGGATTCCCTGTGGTATCAGATGGTGAAAAGCAAGGAATCAAGAATATTGTTAAACAGAAACTCAACACCGAGGTGTGTGTATTGGCAAGAACTGTTAAGGCAGATATAGATTCAGCCCTAGATTGTGGGGTAAATTATGTTCACACATTTATTGCGACCTCCGATATTCATATGCAATATAAACTAAAAATGTCGCGAGAACAGGTCTTGGAAAAAGCACTTTGGGCCGTAGAATATGCAAAATCTCATGGATTAAAAGTTGAATTTTCGGCAGAAGACGCAACAAGGTCTGATAGAAAATTTCTTATTGATGTCTTTAAAGCAGTAACTGAAATCGGTGCCGATAGAATTGATATTCCAGACACAGTTGGATATTCCACACCAGAATATATTACATCACTAGTACAGGAAATAAGATCAAAAATGAATACTCCAATAAGTGTTCATTGTCATAACGATTTTGGACTCGCTGTTGCAAATTCTATTGCTGCCATTAATTCTGGAGCTTCTTGTGCACATGTTACTATTAACGGGCTGGGCGAAAGAGCAGGAAATGCTTCATTGGAAGAATTTGTAATGGCCTTGCAGTGTCTGTATTCAAAGCAACACAATATTAAAGTAAATTTGCTGTATGAAATTTCTAAATTTGTTTCTAACACAATGGGTGTTGTGGTTCAACCAAACAAGGCCATCATAGGAGAAAATGCCTTTGGTCATGAATCTGGGATTCACACACACGGAATAATAAATAACCCATTAACCTACGAGCCGATAAGTCCTGAATTGGTTGGTAGGAAAAGATGGCTCCAGGCAGGAAAACACGCAGGTGCCCATGGAATTCGTGCAATTTTGACTGATTTTGGAATTGACCCTACGGAAGAACAATTGCATAAAATTATTGAAAAACAAAAGGAGCTAGCCGACAAAGGTAAGTCTGTTACAACATCACAACTCTTGTCTATCACGAGTGAAGTCATGGGCAATACTAAATTTGAAGAGAAGTTCAAACTTTATGATTTTCATATCGTTACTGGCATGAATATTATTCCTACAGCTGTCATAAGACTGAATACACATGGAAAAGACTTGGTTGCGTCAGATACTGGGGTTGGTCCTGTAGATGCCGCGCTTAAGGCCATTCAAAAGATAGCTGTCGATATGGCAAACATTCGCATTAGAGAATATCGACTAGGTTCTATAACAGGAGGATCGGATGCAATGGCAGAGGTTACCATAAAGGCAGAGGATAAAGATGGTAACGTTGTTTCTTCCAGGAAATCAGGTGAAGATGTGGTTGTTGCGTCAGTTGAAGCAATGATAGATGCAGTAAACAAATTAATGTTGAGAAAAGTGCTGTATTCAAAAAATTAGGATCAAAATAGGTTAGGGTCGTAAGAATTGACTAGATATAGTATTTCATTGGTTAATGGTGATGGCATAGGTCCCGATCTTGCCAACTCAGGAAGAATGTTACTTGAAAGTATAGGCGAATCCTGTGGAATAAAATTTGACATAGTTGAGGTAGAGGCAGGGGATAATGCACTAGTAAAATATAGTAAAGCTCTCCCAGATTTTTCGTTTGATAGCATAAAAAAATCAGATGTCTGCTTAAAAGCACCTGTTGGAGAACATGCAGCCGATGTTATACTAGTTCTTAGGCGTTATTTTGAACTATACGCCAACATAAGACCTGCTAAATCATATCCAAATGTAAAATCGCTACATCCTTCTATTGATCTGGTAGTAGTAAGGGAAAACACTGAAGATATCTATTTGGGATGGGAATTTCCAATTGGTGAGGATGCAGTCATAGGGCTTAGATTAACAACTGCAGAAGCATCTAGGAAAATAGCAGAATATGCATTTGAGGAAGCACTGCGGAGAGGACGCAAAAAAAGTGTTGTATGTGTCCACAAGTCAAATGTGATGAGAGTTGGAGACACCATGTTTTCTAGAATTAGTAAAGAGATCTCTAGAAAATTCCCTGAAGTAGAATTTAGCGAATCATATGTAGATGCATGTGCAATGAATTTAATTAGAAATCCTGAACAGTATGATGTAATATTGACTACTAACTTGTTTGGAGATATCCTCTCAGACGAGGCCGCCCAGGTCGTTGGAGGTTTAGGATTAGCTCCCGCTGGCAATATCGGAAAATTATTCGCAATATTCGAACCTGTTCACGGTGCAGCTTTTGATATAGCAAATAAGAACATTGCAAATCCCTCATCTATGTTTCTGTCAATAAAAATGATGCTAGAATGGTTGGCTAGCAAGAACAAAAACAATGAAGAAAATAGACTTGTTGAATTCGGAGAAAAGATAGAAAATACACTGATAAGTCTTCTTAAGGAGAATCAAAAAACAATAGACATCGGTGGTAACTTGCATACTGAAGATTTTACAAAAAAGTTCATATCCAAACTAATTGGCTAGTTTCTATATTCAAATGGACTTTTTACCATTACTATAAGTGTGTGGACATTCATCCTTCATTATTCAAAATAATAACAAAAATAAGAAAAATTCTTGTTTCCTTAATCCTTGTTTTCAGGTGGTGCCTGACAGAATTCCGTCAAAACACCATGCATTGATTTTGGATGAATAAAAGTTATTTTTCTACCATAAGAACCAATTCTAATATTACCAATCATTCTCGTACCGCCGGCGATTGCTCTTTCGACATCACTTTCGATATCATCTGCAGTAATAGCAATATGGTGAATTCCTTCTCCGCGTTCTGTTAGGAATTTCTTGATAGGACTGTCATCTGCTGTCGGTTCCATTAGTTCTATTCTTGTATCTTCGAGTCTCAAAATTGCGACCTTGACTCTTTCAGTTGGAACATCTTCGATGTCAATCTTGTCGATTTTAAGAACGTTTTCATAGTTCTTTATAGCTTCACTTACACTATTTACCGCTATAGCAACATGGTCAACTCTCAACTCAAATCATCCTCAAAAAGAGAACTTGGGTTCGTATCGGCCAAATATGTCGACAAATACGTCACTAATTTCTCCTAAAGTTACGTGGCCTTTTACTGCAGATATGATGTGTGGCATAAGGTTCTCATCATCACTTTCCGCAAATTTTTGTAATTTGCTCAATTCAGAATTTGCTTTTACTTGGTCTCTACTTTTCTTGAATTCTTTCAATTTTTTCACTTGACGCATCTCTATTTCAGCGTCAATAGTATTTAATTCTGGTTCTATATCGTTTTGGTCTTGGAATTTATTCACACCTACAATGACACGATCATTGTAGTCAATTTCTTTCTTTAATTGATAGGCATTTCGCCTTATTTCTTCTTGAAAGAAACCTGTTTCAATGGCTGCAAGAGACCCCCCAATCTTTTCTATTTGTTTGAGATATTTTTCAACTCCCTGTTCAATTTCAGATGTAAGATATTCAAGATAATATGAGCCTGAAAGAGGATCTACAGTCTTTGTCACGCCAGTCTCATTCGCTATGATTTGTTGAGTTCGCAGGGCCACCTTCACTGACTCTTCTGTTGGAAGGGCCAGTGCCTCGTCTCTAGAATTTGTGTGTAATGATTGACATCCTCCTAGCACAGCAGACAATGCCTCCAGGGTAACTCTTACAATGTTATTATCAACCTGTTGTGCCGTAAGTGATTCACCACTTGTTTGTACATGGAACCGAAGATGAGTGGACTTTTCGCTCTTTGCTCCAAATTTTTCCTTCATAATCTTGGCATAGATGCGACGCGCTGCTCTAAATTTGGCCACCTCCTCAAAGAACTCCATAGTACAGCAAAAAAAGAACGATAAACGAGGTGCGAACTCGTCAACGTTTAATCCTCTTGACACACATGTATTGATATACTCTATTGCGTTAGCAAAGGTAAAGGCTAATTCTTGAATAGCGTTTGAACCTGCCTCCCTCATATGATATCCAGAGATACTTATTGGATACCACTGTGGAACGTGTTTTGAGCAATACTGGATCATGTCGCCTATAATTCTCATTGACTGTCTGGGTGGATAGATATAGGTATTACGAGCGATGTACTCTTTTAAGATATCATTTTGTGTCGTTCCCCTTAAGTTGTTAGATGATATACCTTGAGACTCTGCAACTACGATATACAAAGACAGCAATGTGGAAGCAGTAGAATTAATTGTCATAGAAGTACTGACCTTATCAAGTGGTATATTTTGAAAACATGTCATCATATTATCAATTGAACTAATGGCAACTCCTGTCCTTCCGACTTCGCCTTGTGAATATTCATTGTCAGAATCTCTTCCTGTTTGTGTTGGAAGATCAAAAGCCAAAGACAGACCAGTTTGCCCATGCTCTAGCAAGAATCGAAATCTATTGTTAGTTTCTTCTGCACTTCCAAAACCACTATACTGTCGCATTGTCCAGAGTCTTTCTCTATACATCTCCCGATACAGTCCCCTTGTGTACGGAAATCTCCCTGCATCCTCATCATTGCTTGCATTGGTAAGATCTTTATTTGAAAAAATTCTCTTTACTGGAATTCCTGAATCCGTTTTAATTTTTTTTACATCTTGTTTTGCCAATTTTAAATCTCCCTACACAATTATCTTATTGGCAAAATTTAAAGCTGCGCTATACGGCTCGACTTCCTTTTTGAGTATTTTGTCCACAAGTTTTTCGTATTCTCGACTCTTCATTATTTTTTCAATAGATTTTTCCTTAATTACGTTTAAAATCATATCTCTTAATTCATTTTCAAGTATGGATTTTTCTCTTGCCTGATATTTTTCATTATCCAGGAGCTGCACTAGGGCCTTTGTTAACTCTTTAATTCCTTTATTCATCTTCGCAGAACATTTGAATACTAATTTCTTATTATCTCCGACCAAATCTGAGATTATATTATATAATACAGTCGAACCCTCTAGATCTGATTTATTGATAACATAGATATCCCCTATTTCAGTCAGTCCAGCTTTTATTGCTTGAATGCTATCTCCTGTCTGTGGATTAAAAATAACGACAGTAATATTTACCGCTTTAGAGATTTCAATTTCAAGTTGTCCTGCTCCCACACTTTCAATTAATATGAGATTGTAGCCGGCGGCATCCAAAATTCTGACAACATTTCTAAGTGACCTAGAAATACCTCCTTCTGCCCCTCTCGACGCCAAACTTCTAACATAAATCTCGTCGCTTATTGACATCATACGTACTCTATCACCCAATAACGCGCCGCCGGTTATAGGGCTAGATGGATCTACTGCAATGACGGCAACTTTATAACCACGTGAATGAAATTCCGTCGCAATTCTTCCTATAAGGGTACTTTTACCCGCACCTGCCGATCCGGTAAATCCAATAGTTCTCGCATTTTTCGTTTTCTTGAAAATCGCATGAATAATGTTCAATGATTCGGGCTCATTGTTATCTATAATTGAGATGGCCCTAGATATTGATCTCTTGTCTCCTTTTAAGATCCCCGATACTAATTCTGGCAAGAGAGATTTAGCTGCAAGGTTAAGTATTAAAACTTACTTCTGTTGTTGATAACTATTTCCTAGGACGAATCCCAAAACGACAAAAAATTTAAAGCTACATTGTAAATTTTAGATATATGTCAACACTTACCCATGGAAAAAAGAAGCCAATAAGAGTTCTAGTGTCTAAACTAGGGCTGGATGGACATGATCGTGGAGCATTGGTAATATGTAGAGCACTTAGAGATTCCGGTATGGAAGTAATTTACTCAGGATTATTCTGCACTCCAGAACAGGTTGCAAAAATCGCTATTGATGAGGATGTAGATGTTGTTGCAATGAGTTTATTGAATGGGGCACATCTCACTTTATTTCCGAAGGTTGCGACTTTGTTAACGGAGCGAGGGGTAAGTGATATCCTACTAATTGGTGGAGGAGTTATTCCCGGTAAAGATAAGAAACAACTAGAGGAAAAGGGAGTAAAAGGCAACTTTGGTCCAGGAACTCCTCTTGAAGCTATAATCGAATTTATCCACAACAATATCAAAAAATAACGAACCACCAGTCATCTGCCACTCATGGTCCTTATCTAGGAACGTATATTGTTTTAGTTAGAGTCCTAATATATGAAATATTAATCGCTATACATGTCTTATCGTCTTTACAACCATTAAAACGATCCAAATAACCAAGACAATTATTCCAATAACAATCAAAATGTTTCCAATAGTACCAGCAGGATAGGGGATGGGCGAATATAATAATACAGCTCCAATTACAATTAGAACTATTGCCAAGATTAGTAAACTCTGATTAGAAATTGTAGTCATATACTAGAACTATAGGCAAACAAAGTTTATTACTATAATACACATGACAGGCATTTATTTTCAAAATAATCCAGTGACTGTAGTAATACAAAAGAACATTCATGAGTAGACTAGGGAAATAATAGAAATAAAATTGAAGGAAAGAAAAATGTAGTAGATCGTTAGTCTACTGGGTTTGATTCAATCTCCCCATCAGTTGACGGAACAGTCATTGAATCATTGGATTGTGTCATGGCACTGCCAGTATCATTCATACCCATCATACTGTCGCTTGATTGGGATGATCCCATTTGATCTTCTATTGATTGATTCGCACCTAGTGTATTATCAGTCGTTTGATTCGCACCTAGTGTATTCTGAGTTGTTTGATTAGCATTTAATGTATTTTCAGTGGTTTGATCTGTGCTCAATGTATTTTCAGTGGTTTGTGAAGACTCGAGTTGATTTTGATTTTCATTTTTCACTGTTATTTCGTTTATGTCTACGTCCTTCAGGTCTATGTCAATGTTGACACCGCTGCCGCCGCTAATATGCGCTCTCTTCGTAACGACATCTATCTCTATCGTTCCTTTACCTATCTGGCCTCTGATTTCACCGTCTGGAAACGATTGTGTGTGGACATTTACATATGCGGATGAATCGTCCATTAGATTCACAAGATCAGATATTGACTTACCCTTTAGTGGTCCTTCTAATTTATCTGCCGTTATGCTTCCTTGAACTAATGCACCGTTTACGGTATCTTTACTACCTTTGAATAGTGTCGCAACTACTGGACCATTTTCACCTGCTTTACCTGAATGAATATGGGCCTGGGTTACTCCTTTAAGACCTTCTGCTTCTATCTGGTACCAAACTTTTGAATTTCCACTGTTCACAATAAATCCACTCATTCCTGTAGCAGTTACATCTGAATGCGACGGAACTTCATTTTTGCCATTTAAGGCTGTAAGGTAACCATTCTGTTGTTGTGCGTTTACCTGATTTGCGAATATTACTGAAACTGAGATTGACAGTATTGCCGCTAGAACCAGGGCTGTATAAGTTAATCTTGTCATTACTTAAAAAAAGACAAAATAATTTATTAATGACTATTAACTCGCGGGGCTAGAAAGTAAACAATCTATCAACGAAACATTAAACCGTAATAAATCATGAGGTACTTAAATATCCTAAATAGCGTGGCATGAGCTTTATCATATTGATTTATCAATAACTTAACAACTGTAAGCTGCAGAGTTTCTCATTCTTTCATACATTACATCAAATTTTCTCGTCATTGTTGTGGCAATGAAGATTTAAATTTCCAATGCTAATCAATAATATTTATCTCAGAAAATGACCTTAATTGGTGATGCTTATCGATGGTTAGCAAGCAAATTCAGTTCTCGTCCCACAAATTTTAGTTGGGTGATTAATAATGGTCTTGCTGGTAGCGGACTACCATTAACATTTGATCAATTCAAATGGTTGGTTAATCATGGGATAGGAACAATAGTTACGGTACGAGAAGTACCTCTGCCCTCTCATTGGTTTAACCTAGCAGATAAAGAAAGTTCAAACCCTAATTCTGAAAAACCTAAGGAAGTAAATTACTTGCACCTGCGTGTCGAGGATTATCATTCTCCAACCGTGCATGAAATTGATTCAACGGTTAAATTCATTGAAAATGAAATAAAGTCAAATAGGCCAGTACTGGTTCATTGCGCTGCAGGAAAAGGCAGAACAGGAACCATATTGGGCGCTTACTTGCTAAGAAATGAAAATATTGGTGCAAAGGATGCAATAACTAAGATTAGAAACATACGACCTGGGTCAATTCAAACTGATTCGCAAGAGAAATCACTTTATGAATACGAAAAGTATCTGAAAGATCATTCCATGAAAATCTGATCTGACTTTAGATCGTCTTAGTAACAACCGCATTGACCTTCGACATGACAACATTTTATTGATACTGATTGATATTACATTATATGGATTTTGAAAAGTTAGAAGATCTGGCTACTGAGGTAAATTTGGCACGAAATCAGAATATGAGGTCTAGAGCTAAGGAAGTAGAAGAAGAAATGTTGAAAAGCTTGACAGAAGATAAATTAGATTTTCCAGTCGAAGAAGATGTTCTCATTAACAATAATTCTGCCTCTTTTGTATACAAAAATAATAAAACATATCCCTCATTGTTAGAATTTATTGCACGTATTTTGCACGTTGAGATTCCGATCAGGATTAAGGAATCCAAGTTTGGTCCAGGAGGAATAATAGTTAATGCCGGAAATAAGGAAGATGCTCACAAATTATTACAGGATTGTTGCCGTGAGTTGCAGATTCTGATAAAGGGCAAAGAAGGACACATTGACTAAAAATATTTTGATGGTGTTCAAGAATTACGTCTGTTTTCAATTACATCAATGAGGGTTGACAGGTGGAATGGTTTGACTAGAACATCTTCACTGGTCACTCTAAACGATTTGATTCCCGTAGAAGTTCTGTAAAGAGGATTGGTAGTAGTCAAGACAATTCTCTGAGTAGGTCTAATATGATAAATCTCTCTTGACAAGTCGGTTGCCTTGACATTACCAGTTAAATGAGTATCCAGGATAATAATATCATAATCCTTTTGTTTTATCGCCGATAAGCATTCATTACTCTGAGAGGTCACATCTGCATGTATATTTCTCTTTGTGAAAAATTCAACGTATAGAGTCATTAAATCCGGATCAGACTCTACGACAAGTATGGTTAATTGATCCTTTTCATACGGGCTTACCAACTCATGAAGGTCATATTTGTCTAGATCAACTAACATATCATGCGAACCCATAATCTCGAATTTCGAATCCGGATTATGCATTAATACAAGTTGCGGGTGAGGACATATTACCGTTATTTGGTAATTGTAGCTGCGCCATTCATCATGAACATTCTGCCACCAATTCTCAAGAATCTCTGACTTGTCAAATGATTTGCTTTCACACATACTGCAAGCGGCATCGGCAAAAATAGTTACTTTACCTTTCTTACCTTGTCCTCTAAGATCATTAATCATTTCTTCTAAATTATTCTTGAGTTCCTCAAAAGGGATCAAGTTTCCATTTAATGCAGATTCATAGTAGGGCCTAAAATTTATGATTTGCAAATGTTTGTTATGGATATTCTCTTCACAGTTCTGTATTTTATTTGATAACTTTTCTATGCTTAAGTGGTGTGATTGGTCTAAAACATGAACAGATGCGTAAATACAAACATCCCCCTCTTCAAGCGCACGGTTAATCCAATAAGAAGCTGCTTGTACACGATCTTCCTCTTTTTCATACATGAGCATTACATGTTTACCATCTGAAATTTCATAAGGATCGCGAATGTTACTCAATTTAACCCTGCTTGTTTAATTTGCTTATCTTGATGTGACAACAATACACCGGTTCTTAAATGACCATAATAGTTTATTAGAGTTATAATATTGATTCGGATATGAATGAAAAAATTGCTTTATCGTTATATTATCTTGCTGTTGAACCATTAGTTATACGATATGTATAGACAGTGTCATTTTGAATACTTTTAGGAAAAATGGAAATGGGGCTACTCCTAGAAGCGCTAAATTATTCTTAAATTTCTTATTCCTCGTTTTTCCACATCATCTTTCTCATTTCTTTACCAACAGTTTCTATTTGATTTTTTTCCAATTGATTCATGAATCTAACAAATGAGTTCTTTCCATCTTTTTTGTATACGCTAACCCATTCATTTGCAAATTCGCCAGATTGTATGTCTTTTAAGACCTTTTTCATATTTTCTTTTGCTTGCTCATTAATTACCATTGGTCCTCTAGTGAGACCGCCATACCTTGCAGTCTCGCTAACGCGATTGTACATCCCAGTAATCCCATATTTGTATATAAGATCTACAATTAGTTTTAATTCATGCAGACATTCATAATAAGCTACTTCTGGTTGGTAACCAGCTTCTACCAAAGTCTCAAATGCATTCAGTACCAAAGAATGGGCACCACCGCACAAATCAACTTGTTCTCCGAACCAATCAGTTTCAACTTCCTCTTTGAATGTAGTTTCAATAACTCCTGGCTTTGTGCTCCCTATTGCTTTGGCCATTCCTAAAACAGTGTTCATGGCGTTTTTGGTAGAGTCCTGATAAACAGCAACAAGTGACGGAGTCCCGAATCCTTCCTGATATAACTCTCGAACTCTCTGACCTGGTCCTTTAGGAGCGACCATTACTACATCTACATTCTTGGGGGGAATTATCCACTTCCAGTGAATTGCTGCGCCATGTGAAAACGACAGCGTTTTTCCTTCAGAAAGTCCAGGCTCTATATCGTTTTTGTATACATTGGCCTGCTCCATGTCGGGAGTCAAAATATGTACTATATCTGCGAGATTTGACGCCTCCTTGACTTCCTTTACTACATGTCCATCATTTTCTGCAATTTTCCATGATTTTGCTTCCTTATACAATCCAATAATCACATTTAATCCGGAATCTTTCATATTATTTGCCTGTGCTCTTCCCTGAATACCGTATCCTATAACGGCGATAGTCTTGTTCCTGAGTTCCTCTAGAGAAACATCGTTATCAAACCATTTTTTTGCGGTCATAACTAGACATAATTCTGTAACGATATTTATAGGCAATTCACGAGTTTCATCTAAATTAGAATTTCTAACTATAATTATTGATATCTTGGGATATGGAATTACCAAAATCTTCAAGGAGTAATCATGCAGATAATTCTGTAATTATCGTTAGATCGAGATTTCCAAATGTGACTTTTCTGTCAGCTTTTTTCATATGCAATACATGTTTTCATGCTTGAAAAATTGATTAACATAAACCGTCTATTGTTATCTGTAGATGACACTTAGAGGTTTGTATCGTAAGTCTTTAAACTGCAGAATATGAACATCTTTATAGAAAGGCTATTCTTCACCGGATTTGCCTTTCTCGTAGGACGGTTAGATATCCCTCTACCGTCCTATTTACCAATGTTATACACTTTTAATATCCATAACATTCTTTTTATCATTCTCCAGAGATGGAACAATAAGCGTTCTAATATCTTAATCTACAAGCTCCATTTTTGCAAAGCACTTTTTGCATTCTAGAATCAAGAACCCTTTGTTCTTGGATAAAACGGTGAATTTTTTATTTCCACACTGTTTGCAAATTGGACATAACCTTTTTGGTCCGGTCATCACACAGCACCGATGTACTCATTTGAAGATTATTTGACCTCAGGATATTGTCTGATTTCTCCTGCGCCATCTTTTTGAGTTTCAAATAGAACTTTTATTCTATGTACTCCTTTAAGGCTCAAAATAATTTCGTATACTGCCTTTGGGACCAAATCTCTCCATTCCTTGTTAAGGACAATGTTCATCCTAATATTAGTGCCATTACATTTGTTTTGATTATGGAATACCGGAGATTGAATTCCAAAGCCGTCTGAACTATGAGATAACAGTTCCATAACAAATTTGTTACCAGAATATACGGAATCAAATTTGGGTAGCATGGATTTTAGATGTTGGATCCAGATTGCATTATTTTCCAAATTCAAAATTGGCAGTACATACACTCTGCTGAGATCGACCTTCGATTCGACTAAGGACCCATGAATAAAGTAAATTCGTTCACCTGCAGTAAATGGATTGGAAAATGTGAAGTTAAATTGAGAACTTCCTACCGCAATTATCAATTCTTCACATTCGTTTAATATCTGATGGGCAAGTTTCAGATGACCATTGTGAAAGGGCTGAAACCTTCCGATCATTAGTCCACGTGCCATTGCTATCTACTATTTAATTTATTTACTTGCTCTTTTATTTTGTCATTATCAACTTTCTTGAAGATTGGCTCAATTTCTCCTAATTTGTGACCCGGTTTCAAAAGTATTGTTCCGATTGAATTCCAATCTTGTTCATGAACACTACCTTCTAATGATATTTGTTTCCAAATTTTTTCTGCAGAAAATGGAATGAACGGAGCAAGTAAAATGGACAGCGACCGTACGGCGTTAATGGAAATATAGAGTGTAGAGCAGGATTGCTCCGTGTTCTTCCATGGTTCTTTTCTCTGAAAATATTGATTGAAAATAGATGAAAATGATAGAATACTCTTTAATGATTTATCAATTTCGTTATTCAGAATTAAATTGCCAACTGTTATTCCAATACGTTCTATTTCTGTCAATGCATGTTTATCAATTTCGTCATGCTCGTTAGGATTAGGTACAGTATTTCCAAAATTTTTCTTGATAAAAGTTAATGTTCTGTTTACAAAATTACCGATATTAGCGATTAGCTCATTGTTTATCTTTTTCTCAAAATCATTCCAATCAAAATTAATGTCATCTTGAGAATAACCACAAATTGATGCTATATAGAATCGAAGGTAATCTGGATCAAAAATATTCAGAAACTCTCGAAGTCCGATATACCAATTTCTGCTCTTTGAAATTTTATTATTTTGAAGCATTAGGTGACCACGTGTTGGTATGTAATCGGGTAACTTGTATTCTTTATTAATGCCAATTCTAATTGCAGGTAAAAATAGATAGTGATGATAGACAATATCTTTTCCAATAAAATGATATATTTTCGAATTGTTCCACTTTTCTTTTGCCTTATTAATATCTCCAAGGAATTCAATGAATGAAGATATATAACACAAATGATTGTCAAACCATCCATAGAATACTTTGTTCTTATGTTCATTACCTTCAACTGGAATGTTAACACCCCAAGGAATATCTCTTGTTATATCCCAATCCTGTAATCCTTCTTTTATCCAATTAAGAACATATTTTTTCACATCTTGTTGGAGAAAATTATTATCATTCAACCAGCCTTGAAGAAGTTCCTCAAAATTAGATAACTTGAAAAAATAATGATCGCTTTCTTTCTTTATCGGAGGAAGTCCGCAAATCGCACATTTCGGATCCAGTATTTTTTCTGGTATTCTCCCACATTTCTCACAAAGGTCTGAATATTGTCCCATGGCACCGCAATAAGGACACTTGCCTACCACATAACGATCAGGTAAGAATTTCAAATCTTTTTCACAATAATACTGAACAACTATCTTTTGGTAGATTAGATCCTTTTTTTTCAAAATATCAAATACATACTGAACAAATTTCCTATTCGTTTTGGAGCTCGTTTGAGAAAATGAGTCAAAGATTATTCCAGCTGAATTAAAATCCTCCATATCTTTGTCATGCCAGTATTTGACATACTCTTCTGGTTTTACTTTCTTTTTCTCAGTTTCGATAAGAACTGGTGTACCAAAATCGTCGGACGCACAAAGATAGTATACCTCTACCTGATTTAGTTTCAGAAATCTCCTGAAGATATCTGCGGGCAGATAAGTTGATGATATATGACCAAGATGGATTTCTCCATTTGCATATGGCAGCGCACTTGTTATGATTACGGGCCCTGATTTGGAGTTAAGCACAGCAAAATCATTGATTATGACAGGGAATTAAAACTATCTAAAAACAAGTTAAACATGAATTATTTG
>DATFEX010000102.1:0-11291 GCA_035250685.1 Nitrososphaeraceae archaeon
GGTATACCAAACTGGAACCACATGAGGTGTCCCATTTTTATTAATAGTTCCTAGCTTACCTGTTAGGGTGCCTTGCAATAGAAAAGTTCTTATCTCATCTTTGGTCATGGTTGACATTATTTCTATTAGCTACTGCAATTTAATATATTTTACACTAGAGTAACTTTCTTGCATTATGTCTTTAATTCGATTAACACATTAATTCCTTCAAAATTGAATATTAAAGTAAGATTTGGTTCTTTATGATAGGATAGTCCTAATAAAAAAAGGAATTAGGTCAAATACAAGGTAGATTATTTAATCTATTCTATCTCACAGTAACGATCTCAGTCATCCAAGGATGAATGATACAAATATTTTCCAGGACTTTCAAATGTGATAGTGAAACTGCTTATCGGTGGGTTCCAGGAGGAGCCAGACCTTCCGGCCACATCATCCGGAATTTACAGGATTATCGAGTAAATTGGCCAAGCCAAGATCCTCCAAACATTGGTTTCCATGGTCCGTGAAAACCATGCCATTGCCCCTGTCCATGTCCTTTCCATGATGATGCAAATGAACTTAATGGAAAACCTTCTGATGTATGGAGCACTTTACCATTTCCAGCATCCACAATTACTTTATGTCCTGTCTCACCAGCCGGTTCTATTACAAAGAATGTGTATGTTAGATATCCTTGCGTCACTCCAATATGACCTCCTAATACCTTTCCGTTTGGAACTTGTTGTAATGCAGTTTCTGTCGCAGTGGTGAAGGGTACTTTTGTATTTTCATTGAAAAAATTTTTTATTTCCTGACCCACGTTTATCGAACCGTTAATTCTAGGTATACTTTCATACTTTGAATAGTTGCCGTTCATCGCCATTTGTTGTGCCGATAGATGTCCTAGAGGGGAAGCAGCGTAGATAGTTACTAAAAACAAAACCCCTACCACCACTATTACAGAAGATAAGATGACCTTCTTGTTTGTAATTTTTTTTAGTATTGCCATAGACAAAGAATCTGACAATTATTTTTATCCATTATTTACCTATGACACGTAACTTTGTTACTTGGTTAATGTCTTTGTCATGTTTGGTAAAAACAAGGAAAGCAAAATTCAAGTACAACATTCCTTGCTAATTTACGGGTAAATGTAACTAAATGTTGATATTTGCTTGTCACTAAACGTGATCTAATGTATATGACTAATGGTTCTATTGATACTTATTTTACTTATTCCATTTTCATAATTGCAATTCAAATATTGCTATTAATATCTTCAGTTTTGATATGGTTATCTTTGCGGTATATGAGTCAAATTGGTACATGAGTATCGAGATAGGATATACATAAGAAAGGATATTCTTCTCAAACTTTACGAATACGGTGAGCTTAATCAAAGCAAACTCATGAGCTACTGTGGTCTTAATAATGTAAAACACAAAGAAATCCTAGACGACATGGTAAAAAAAGGTATAATAACTAGAACGGAAGAAGCCTGGGGAAATAAGACTATAATAAAATACAGACCTTCGGACAAAGGAAGAGAGATACTAAATGATATTCTAGAGCCCTACGAATCCTTGTTTCCAAGAAGCGAGATGGAAAAATATTAATGATATTTGGATTTCTTATTACAGCGTGTAACAAAGTTACTATTACAGTTTTATATTGCATGGAGGAAGAGTAAATATTCAATGACGTCTAATCCCAATAGTGAAGATGAACAGCCAGTACAGAATCCCTTTCAGATAATGGATGGAATAATTCTTCAGCTGAATAGGACGAAAAAGATGTTTATTATAATGATCCTAACCATTATGATAATCCCACCAATAGCATTCGTACTTACTTTCGCCCTGATAGGACCTCCATTCCCATTTCACGATGGAGGATCCCATGATAGATTTGGTCCTGGTTTCAATCCTGCATTTGGAATCGCTCGCGTAATTCCATTTCTAATTTCCCTTATTTGGTTAGGCATAGGAATAAGGCAATGGTTTGTTCTTTCAAAGTGGACCAAGAAATACGAACGGTATAAGGAATTACAGAAACAAATTGATGCCAAATTATCTGATGATAATAATGCGGATGACATAAAAAAAGACAACAGTAGTAACGACAAGCATACTTGATGTTTTTTGTATGAATAATGTTCAATTCAATATGACCACTGCTGGTATGAATAATGCCATTTGATTCAAATAACTTTGCTAATGTATTAAACTTGGACTCGGGTAACTTAGTTACGTAATATGGGTGAACAATCATTAAAAGCCATTTTGGCTGAGCATTAGGTAATGATAAAAGATAGAAAAATGAGAACCCACTCAAATAGTCATAGTGTAGCCCTAATCATTCCTGCCGTCATATTTTTAGTAATAGGTATGACTTTTGTTATATTACCTCAAGCATTTGCTACCACAATTAATGTCACTAGGGAAGTAGCTGCACCTGCCAATCACGTATGGGGAATCATTTCAAATATAGACAATGAACCTCAGTATTGGTCTACTTTTAAGGAAACAAACAACATACACAAGACGGATAACGTCGTCGAAAGGCAAGTAATTATTAATGCTGGTCCCCAGAATAATACAAGTCATCAAATTGTAACGGTTTATCCAGATGAAATGAAAATTCAAACAAACCTTACAGAAGGATTTGTCATAGGTGATAGAATACTCAAGTTGGATACCATATCTGAGAACAAATCTATATTAAATGCAATATGGGATATTGATCTTTCAGGCATTCCGATTATCGGTAGAGGTTTTGCGGAGAACGGTATCAAACAAACCACAGAAGAAGCTTTGAACAGAATTGCGCAGGCAGTAGAATAAATAATAAACGCAAAATCTTTCGTTGGCAATACTACTTTGTGGACAAGCAAGTGAAAGTTAACTTGTTGTAATATTCACTGAAAGGCAATCAAATGTTCCTATTGATTTTTAACGGATATTGCTAACTAATTCGGCTCTATACAAACCTGAGCAGAGCAGTCTTGTTACTTGAAATCATTGCGCAAGACTATCCTATAGCGTGCATTGCCTGCCGCAAGATGTGCGATTGCCTCATTAACACGCGAAATAGGAAACTCTTCAATAACAGGCTCAATGCCATGGCGAGTGCAAAAATCTAGCATCTTTAGAATATCTGCAGGGCCTCCAATAGGAGAACCACCGATGGATTTCTCGCCAGAAATTAATGGAAACACCGCTGCTTTTACTTGTGAAGCTGCTCCAACAATATGTAACCTTCCTCCCGGGCGCAATGTCTTAATGTAAGAGTCCCAATTCAGATCTACATTAGCAGTAACCATTACCATATCAAAACGATTTGAATAGGGCTTCAATGCATCGGCACTAGTGGTGTTTAAGAAATTATGGGCCCCAAACTGTTGCGCTTCTTTTTCTTTTTCAGGGTTTGTAGATATTGCTGTAACTTCACATCCCCATGAATTAAGAAATTTAATGGCCATATGTCCTAAACCTCCAATTCCAACAACGGCTACATGATCCGTAGATCGGATATTATTTTGTATAATTGGATTGAAAACTGTAATTCCCCCACAAAACAATGGACCTGCACTTTTAACATTAATGTTCTTAGGCAAGGGAAAGGCCCACAATGCTTGACAACGTACCTTATTCGCATATCCTCCATGCCTGCCAACTATGACATCCTGACCCTTAAGGCACCTGTTATGATGGCCGCTCAAGCACTGGTCGCATACTAAACAAGAGCGTGCTCGCCAACCCAACCCTACATATTGTCCTATTTCTAGATGGGTGACACTATCTCCAATATCAGTTACTTTACCAATGATTTCATGTCCTGGTACAAACGGATACCGGGTAAACCCCCAGTCATTCTTAAGCATATGCAAATCGCTGTGACATATTCCACAATACTCTACATCTATCTCTACTTCATCGGGTTTCAGTGTACCCAGTTCATACTCAAAAGTTTCTAATTTTCCGCCAGGTTCATGAGCTGCATATGCTTGAACTTTCATGACGATATAGAGTTTGTAGGTGTATAAATAAGTAATTGATTGTAAAACTTGTATCATGATGACATTGGTTCAATTCAAGTTACTCAAGTTTATGAAAGCTTGGTTAGTTTGACCTGTATGAAAAAATTGGGCGAAATGAAAAATAAAAACAACCTGCAATGCAGAATGCTTTTACCAATACAGTAATCGATTTAAATGCATTGTATGTAATCAAAATTCTTGATAATTTTCATTTCTTACAATAATTTAACAAAACTGTATTCTACAATACTTGAAGTTACTATCCATAGGAATGCGTGTCTATGACTTGAACTATGTAATGTCTAACTCTGACAATTATGATTATCCCGTGGAAGCTCAATCTGTAATTTGAGAATTAACAGCCATGGGGAAGCAATCTATTATCAATACTGATTTTCCTAGCTCTTTAGGAAGATCAGAAACAGTTGTTGTATTACCAAGAAAAGTAAACTCGTAACTTATCTTCTTTCCATCATTTTCATATTTAGGGTTGTAGAGCTCTATTTCAATAGTATCTTCTTTCTTATCATCTGTCACTAATACAGCATTTGGGGGATCCATTCGTAAACTTTCTTGTCCTGATGTCTAGTTACCAATAAAGTCTTGACTACTCTGAGTGAGTACTACCCTATCCGGTCTATCAGAGAATAGGATCGACTTGTCGGCTAAATCATTCAATTGGAGCAAAAAACTGGTAGAATTAATTTCTGATATAGTTCCAGATTGTGCATGTTGAATTGCAAGGAATTGAGGAGATTCGGCCGAAGTACTCGATTGTTCTTGTTGAGAAAACCCAGTACTAAAAAATGAAACCACGGTAATAACATAAACTAATGAAAATACCAAAAATATCAAGGTGGATTTCTGAACATTCATCGAATAAATCAAGTTGGTTTGCTATCTATATATGTTATCATGTGCAAACTGGAATTTATCTAAATTAACTTAAAGTTTGATTAAATCTCAAGTGACGATTTGTACCTTTTGTCCAAGTATGTTACCTGAATATGCAAATTCATTATTCATTATTGCATCTGTGTAAGAAGGGAACATAGAAGCATCTATGCAACCACCATGCATTGGTAAAATAATTTTTGGCTCAAGGTTTACAAGTCTTCTGGTAGTTTGTCTTACTGGTTCTTCACTACCGAATATTCCCACATTCCTGTACAGCTGAATCATGTCATCTGAAAGATCGCTAGAAATTATTGGCTTATTTTTTCCGGGTTGAATAAAAAGATCCGATGGAAATAACGATTTCGTTGTCTCTTCAAAGATCATCATGCTATCCCAATGATGGACATGGGGAGTCATTATGAACCTAAGGACACGTTTGCCAGTTTTGAGAATTTCATTATCCCAAAACGAGAGATGATCACAGGGAACATTATACCAACCAGTAAGATTTAACTTAGAACTCAAGTCGCTGCATACTAACTTTGCCTTTGGGGACTTGAGAAAATCCATGCCGCCCCACTCATCGCTTTCAAAGTGTAAGAATACAACGTAGGTTAATTTTTCTATGTTAATAACTTCCTTTACTTTCTCCTCTATTTTCTTATACATGCCTATGGGTCCTGTATGAATCAGGGTTGGACATTCATCTTGGATTAAAAATTGATTAAATGTAATGCCATATGTTTCAACAAAACCGGAAATGCGATATATCCCATCTGAAATTTCAGATATTGAAACATCAATCTCATCTGGATGAAATGACTTGTTAACTTCTGACATTAGTTGGTATAGAACATGTTAACAATTAAACTTTATTTCCTTACACTTTTTGCCTTATTGCTTGCTATTACTCATATTTTAATAGTAAGATATACCTCCTCCTGAAAAATCAATTTAATTTAGAAATGATATCATTGTAGGTACTGAAACACTCAATATACTCTATTAATCTCCACAATAGTAACCAATTTTAAAACTCGATAGTATAAATAACTATATTAGCGTAGTTATTAGACGAAATTAAATGTCAGACCATGAAAAAACACTGGATATTATTTTTGGAAGATGGAGAAGTCAAATACTTTATGCGGGAGTAAAGCTAGGTGTATTTGACTGTGTTAATTCCGTTCCTAAAAAGGCATCGGAGATTGCAAAACACCTAGATCTAGATTGTTCTTTGGCTTATCGACTCTTAAGAGCACTTGGATCACTTGATTTACTAAGAGAAGATGCAGATCGTTGTTTTTCAGTAACTGAGCAAGGAGAATTGCTTGGAAAAGATCATCCGCGGACATTGAGAGGAATAGCTTTGTTGGAGGAGGGAAACGAGCATTATGCTATTTGGAAACACTTGCCCGACATGATTATCGATGGGAAACAAGATGCATTTCTACGTGAATATGGTAAAAAACTATTCGAATATTCAGATAGCAATCTTCCTTATCGAGAAGTCTTCAACCAGGCTATGAGTAGTTATTCTCGTATCCAGACAGGCTGGATATTAGAAGCACTCGAAGGATATGATTTTTCAAAAATACGATACTTATGCGATGTCGGGGGAGGGCAAGGTCACTTACTTTGTAGCATACTTGTCAGGTATCCCCAGACCACAGGCATTGTATTGGAGTTGGAAAACATAATTAACAATAAGGAGCTCCTGTGGGCAAACAAAATGGGGGTGCAAGATAGATGCACATACATGGCAGGAAATATGTTTGATGAAGTTCCAAAAGCAGATGCATATATAATGAAAATGATTCTTCATGATTGGTCTGATGATGAATGTGTTAAAATACTGTCAAAAATTCATGATCGATCTTCTAATGAAGGAACTGTTTTTGTCGCTGAACATATGGTTCCAGGACCACAAATACCACACTTTTCGAAGCTTTTTGATATCCATATGATGTGTGTCGCTACTGGGAGAGAACGAACAGCCGAAGAATATTCTGATTTGTTAAGAAGGGCAGGTTGGAGTAGCGCTAGGACCTTTTATTCACATTCTGGACAGATGGGGGTTATACAGGGAAGTAGATGACATAATGCTCAGAATTTTAGACACAGCCTCAAAATTGGAAAATTCCTAGCTACGGCAGCACAGAAGTATATATATAAAATAATAACTATAGATGATTATTCATGCCGTTGAAACAAAAACAAGTTGTAATGTTTCTGTTTGCGGCATTATTATCTGCACTTTTGACTATAATTTTTCCCTCCACGCAACAGGTCTCGGCCGCTGATTGCGAAGGAAGTAGTTGTGATAGTCTTGTGAATATAGATGGCATAAATATTGGAAAAATAGATGATGATAAAATACTGAATACCGAAGACATAAACAAGATTCTGGGCGATGATAATACAGTGGTCGAAAAAATTCAAACTACCGATAACGGGGCTGACAGTGCTAGTAATAATAATAATAATAAGGACGTTGTTGATAAGATAAGAATTAAGGATCTAAATGTTCTTATCGATGATGACGACAATAAACCAAAAGTAAAAGTTCTTCCGGACAATGTCACGGTTATTGAAATCAAGGACTTTAAAATTCTGATACCCAGTAAGTAATGTATTTGATTTATTGACTACGTTTGGTTTGTGTGTTCCACATGACCATTTATCGGCAGCCAAACGATAACAATTTAAGGCTTGCCAAAGGAGAAATCATCTATCGTGCTAGTTGTAATTACAATATCTGTTACCATATTAGCTGCGATATTATTTTCATTTTTAACCTACCAATCTTATGTGACAAACTCAAACGAAATCCAAGATATTTCTGAAAAGAACATCAGGAATATTGCTTTAGCCAAGGCAGCAGATCTTTCCCATCTAACTGTAAACAAATTAAATTCAGTTATTGGCAGTCTTGAACTTGTTTCCTCATCTCCAAACTTGATAGAGTATGATCTAGAGAAATCGAAAATACTGCTTTCAACGGCTCAAGACTCTACCGAAGATATAGTGGATTCGTACTATTGGTTTGATAATAATGGGACTAACATTTGGTCAAGTTCATTTAAGAACGATACGTTAGAAGAGAGGTTCAATGGATTCTCGATTGCAACCGATGCATATTTTAAGGAAGTAAAAGACACATTAGCACCAGTTTATGGAGACACTCAAGAGTGGGTGGTGGATCTTCAGTCCAAAATATTTATCGTTTATCCCATTTTGGATACTGAGAACTCTACAGTGACAGAGAATAATGTCAACCAAACTTTTAAGGGCGTTGTTTTGGCAACTATCAATCCTAATGTGTTAGGATTGATTTTGAACAATCAGCTCTCACCGCTTACCAATGCTAACATATCACTTGTCAATTCAAATGGCTTAATGATTCTAAAAGGAACACCTGAATATTTTGGAATTAATTTGTTGGATCCTACAGCCAGATCTTTGAGCGAACAATTCGTTACTGATAATAGGGATGCAAGTAATATGATAGAAGAGATTAGATCAGCCCTACTAAACTCTAGAACGTTTTCGATAGATGTTGTTGCAAGTGGTCAGGATCTCACAGTTGCATATTCACCAGTTCTATTGGATGGTAAACGTTTATTAACCATCATTTTAGCGTTACCGCACATACCTGAAGCATCAGTAGAGAACTTGGTATTGCTGCAGAGAAATTTTGGACTTGCTGCCATGGTAACAATTGGGATAATCTCTTTTGGTATTTTTTATGGAGTTACAAATTGGCATAAAGAAATGAGAAAACAAGTGCAAAAACACAAGCTCGAATTAGAAGAAACAGCTGAAAAATTAGCAATAATAGATCAAGGACAGAAAGAATTCATAGATATAGCCGCTCATGAATTTAGAACACCCATACAATCAGTTCTAGGTTATTCTGAATTTATTCGATCAAGTCTGGTAAACTTCGATAACTATTTTGGCAACCTTTTCAAAAATGCAAAGAGGCTCGAAAAGATTACTAATGATATAGTGGATGTGTCAAAAATTGATAGTGAAAACTTTAAGGTATCAAAGATAGATTTTGATTTGAATGATACAATAAAGAAGATAGTTGGAAATCATGAAAAGGAAGCTCTTGATAAAAAAGTAAAAATAATTTTTGAACCAAAAAAAGAGGAGATCAAAACAATAAATGCAGATGAATCAAAAATTCAACAGGTAATTGACAATCTTCTATCCAATGCCTTGGATTTTACCAAAGATGGAACCATTATTATAAAGGTGTATGATCTGTCAATCCGATCAGATGATAAGGATAACTCTGACACACAAGAATCAATCGCCATAGAAGTAAAGGATACTGGGTCGGGCATAAATGAAGAAATAATGTCACGATTGTTTGAAAAGTTTTCTAGGAGATCTGATTCTGGTGCGGGATTAGGACTGTATATCGCCAAGAAAATAGTGGACTTGCATGGAGGTAGGATTTGGGCACAAAACAATCGAGGTGCGAAAGGCGCTACATTTACTTTTGCACTACCGCTTAGTGAACATACAATGTGACTTGCAGTAGCAAAAGCACTCTAGCTTTTGCAAAGAAAGAAAAAGATACAGCTCTATTCACTCTAATTGAGATGTACATAAAGATGTAGCAAGTACTTTTGGATTCTCAAATAGGCGTTTCCTGATGAGTCGAATTGTGTTGATATTTGGACTATCAGTTCACTTAAATATCTATGATATTCTAAAATACACATGAGTTTGAAATTTAACCTATTATCGTTAACAATATCTTTACTATTTGGTTTTTCTGGTTTTGGAATTATTGATTCTGCGATTGGTCAACTCAACACTACTGTACCACAACCACAAGAATTTCAAATGATTCAAAATCAAAGTCAGATAAATGCAACTCAGACCAATGCAAGTCAAATAAAAGGAAATGGGTCGGCTGGTAATATGAGCAGTCCCTGTGACCCTTCATATCCCGATTTTTGCGTTACCACATATTCTGCAAACTTGACCTGTTCTGATATCCCATACAGGAATTTTACAGCGCTGGCTCCAGATACATTTGGTTTGGATTCTGATGGAGACGGCTTTGGTTGCGAAAATTTTGACGTTACTTTCGTGAACTCTAGTGCCGCAAACAAATCAGCTATTATTAATCCTACTGTCCCCAAATAATTACTAAGATTATTTGGTTCTATAATTAGTAACATAGAATAGTCAAAGAATAGAACAGTAAAAAATCCTAGATTGAGATCTAATTCTTAATATTGGGGTTGCCAAGCTTCGCCTGAAAAGAATGCTCGATTACAGTTGGATCAAGATAAATAAGAATTGGTAATTTTAGTTCCTTTTCTGGTTTGAGAATCTAGACAAGCCTTAAATTAGCCTGTCCGGTACACCTGATTATCATTGAGAAGAATTAATTCAGATAATGCAAAATCCAATCTGTTTATTCTCTTTTGCTTTGGCAGTTTTTTGCTTGTGAGCCTGCAGTTTTCATCATTTATTTTAGTCTGGGGTCAAATGCCCAACCAAATAGAATACGTGTATAATATTGAACAAATGAAAGGTCATCTTGATCAGGCGATTCTAAATAAGGAGAATGGAAACGATACGTTAGCGAGGGGACATATCTTGCATCCTATAGTAGAAATATATGATTTCATAGAGGCTCCTCTCGTTACCGTTGATAGTAATCTCAATCACACCCTGTATACTTCATTGAATGAACTGTCACAAGATGTAGAAAATTTAGATGTATCTCAGTTTACTGAAGAGACGGAAAAGTCAAATCAGATGTTAAACGATGCAATTAAACTAGTAGTACCCCAAGAAAATAGTACATTGAATTTAATAGTGGCCTCGTGGTTACTTGACGTTGCAAATACAGAATACCAGGCTGGAGTGAATGAAGGAAAAGTGATTGAAATAATTGAGTATCAAGATGCCAGTGGTTTTATTTCCAGAGCAGAATCTCTGGTTAAGGATTCATTGCCGATGCTTGACCAATCAATGAAAAGTTCTGCCGAAGAAATACTTAATTTGATCTCTCCTTTGAAATCAGAAGTTCAAAATAAAGTAGACATCCAGATACCAATTGACGAGTTAAAGCAAAAAATATCCAACATGACTGGGATCTAGTAACTGAACTCCAGCTGTATCATTATCGTCGTTATCTAGTTAGTCGGTGCTCAATTCCGTATCATTTTACTTTTTCTCAAAACTTTTAGCAATTCCAAAAATATAGATATATGAGAACGTATAGAATGTTACAATGAGAATATCATCTGAACTAGCAAAAGCAATTAATGATCAAATTTCCTATGAAGCATCAGGAACTCATGCGTATGTTGCAATTGCATCATGGTGTGAAAGGACG
>DATFEX010000103.1:0-2715 GCA_035250685.1 Nitrososphaeraceae archaeon
ATGAATGAACCATCACCGGACGGAAGAAATCGGTGCTGTACTTAGATTAAAGCAATTAATTATTTTTATTAACTGATTTTTTATACGAAAATGATTTATCCCTATTGATGTATCCTAAGCATATCGTAAAATTGAATAGACTTTCTGACTTTGTAGCCCGAAACTTTTCACCAAGAACTGATGCCCTATTTTTATCTCCTGTAATAACGTTACTTGTTATTATCACATCACTATTCATATCTGATTCTAATTTTCAAACACAAAATACTGAAGCGACAAGCAATAATCCAACAGCATCCTCCTCAATTTTAGATCTCATTCAAACCGGTAATGCAATGCTAAACTCGTCAAGATATGAAGAAGCACAGGCTTCATTTGACCAGGTGTTAAAGATTGACTCCAGATCTGTTGATGCTCTTAATGGTAAAGGATTGATTTTAAATCAACTCGGTGAATATGAAGAAGCAATTAATTGGTTTGACAAAACCTTAGAAATTGACCCTAACTTTGTAGATGCGTTGAATAACAAAGGAGTAACCCTATCTAACCTTGGTAAATATGAAGAAGCAATTAATTGGTTTGACAAAACCTTAGAAATTGACCCTAACTTTGTAGATGCAATGTTCAATAAGGCCGATGCGCTAGGTGAATTAGGTAAATTTGAAGACGCCCTTGTATGGACTGACAAGGCTTTAACTCTGGAGCCAGTTATCCACAATAACTCAAATTCAAATGATCTTTTACTTCCAAATGACTAAAAGACTTTCAAGTTTACTACATGAAAACCAAATTCCTAGAGGCTGGGAATATTTCATCATCTGCTACCCTGACATTGGCTAACTGTCCAATTTTCGGTAGAAAATTCTGTGATATCACAAAACTCGACAAGAATCTTCGCCAATTTATTTGACATGAGTTTTTCATTCATATTTACTCCATCACAGTAGACAACACCAATTTCTCTTCCATGCCTATCTCCTCTTCTCTGCCCACTATCTACATCCAACTCTCCCTTCTTCCCAAGGCACAATGATTCGACAAATTCCTTTGCTTGGTTATATCCAGGTTGATTTATCTCCGGTGTGTCTACAAGAGCTAACCTAATCCTAATTCCATTGATATCCAATGTATCTCCATCTACTACTTTTGTCACAATTCCAACTAACTCAATATCATTACTTTGATTTTCAAGTACATCACTTGAAGTAGGAACCAGAAATTTCTCGATATGCATCCTATCTTTTAGGTTTAGTATTTGCAAATTCAAATCCAACGAAGACATATCAATTGCATGAACATATACAATGGATTGACCAGCAAGAATGATGAATGACATGACAAGAAATAAACATGAAAAGCCAATCTTATGCATGTATTAAGACAGTAATCAATGATTGGTATTATTAATTTACTTTACTAGAGAGTTTTAGGATGATGCATTTCTATAACTAAGATGTGTAATCAAGTGCCATCTAGTTACATGCAAAAATATTCTTACTAAAGTAGAACAATGAAACCAATAAATGGAAACGCTGGTTTAATGGCCGTGATTAGGGACTAAGACTTAAAGAGATCAGATTGGACCATGATCTTTCTTCAAGGATATGTGGGTTGTATCCATACAAGTTGACTTTTTTTGAGACACGTTTAGACAAATACATTCCAAGTGCACTCATCGTATACCACAATCTTGAGTTCGGATTTGAAATAAATGAATCAATAGCCCATCTGACTAATGAATGGAATTTTGGATTTGTTTGTCTTATCGAGTTCAAAATAGTCTGGCGAGATGAAGATATGATATAATGAGCATGTTCATGCATTTCTCCCTTTGTAGCGTAGTCTAATTTTCCAGTTTTGAACATACCTTTTTTCAGGTTGTCTAGAATCGAGTCCGAATTAATTTCTGATTCAACTGTATTGATGCTTCTTCCTATAGTTGATTTGACGTGCGAATCACTACCAACTATTGATTTGAGGTTATTTTGTTTGGTAAACCTTTCCGCAATTAGATTTGAAAATATGTCCACATTATTGCTGTTAAAAGATTCAATTATGTCACATTTCTTTGCTTCTTCTCTTATTCCATTTGAAACTGCGAAAGGATGGGCAGCACATGATATCCCATTTTGTTTTTTTATTTCATCGAGAGTTTCGTCCAGAGTCATACCTGGTTTTATTTCATTCTCAATACCATATGCCAAAACATGACCTTTGTTGTTAATTGTAATCTCTTCAGCAGGATAGATCTCTAATTTTCGATACTTTTCATGATTCTGTTTATATTCTAAAATTTGGGAGTAACCATCAAGAGTATTGTGGTTTGTTACAAACATGACATCTAAATTCTGTAAGAGTGCATTTTCTAATTGTTCTTCTAGCGTGACTCCACAATCGAATGGCAACCTTGAAAGAAAATTGTTATGATTTGAAAAAACATTATGACAATGGGTTTCAACACGGAGGACTTCTGCCATACTTCCTTAGAATATTTTCCTGCTTTACCTAATATATACTGAGGACTCCAATCTTCAAACAGAAGAACATTATTCTGCGTTCCGACCCGTTAATTGAAGTTATTTTTATAATTTAGAAATTCCTTGAAAAAATTTAAGAAAATGCATCATGTGTGGATAATTATTCTTTAAAAATCTCTAACCTACTCTGAGTAAAGATTGGTCAAAATTAGAGATTCTGCCTTACTTCTATAACTTC
>DATFEX010000104.1:0-12406 GCA_035250685.1 Nitrososphaeraceae archaeon
CTATACATGACAAATGATTATGAATTGTCATCATTTACAAAAGAGCATCTGATATATACTCCAGAGCAACTTGGTATCAAACCAAAGTATGATGGAGATGTAGAGTTGAAGATAGGAAACAGGGGTGCTGATCATGGTTGAATTATTAGTTGTATTTTAAAACTTAATTTAAAAAGAAAGTATGAAAAACTAATATAACATAAAAGTAAAAGTCAATTTAGGTGTTATGAAGTGAATTATTCTCATCCAGAAGTTCTGGTAGATACTAAATGGGTCGAAGATCACATAAATGATCCAAAGGTTCGAATTGCAGAAGTAGACTATGATCCTACCGCTAACTATGTCTTAGGACACGTCCCTGGATCAGTCTTGATAGACTGGAAAGTTGACATAAATGATCCTGTTGCAAGAAATATTCTAAGCAAGGAAGCATGTCAAGGATTGCTTCAGAGAATAGGAGTAAATGATGATACTACTCTAGTTCTCTATGGTGACTTTAATAATTGGTTTGCTGCATTTGCTTTCTGGGCATTAACATACTACGGATGCAAGAATATGAAACTGATGAATGGAGGAAGAAAAAAATGGTTGGAAGAAGACAAACCACTAACAAAAGATGTACCAACATACCAACGTGGTAATTTCACGAGTTCTGGTCCTGACAATAGTATACGCGTCTTTCTAAGATATGTGAGTGATACTCTTGGCAGTAAAGCATTAGTTGATGTTAGGAGTCCAAAAGAGTTCACAGGAGAAATATTAGCGCCTCCAGAGTATCCTACAGAGCATGCTCAAAGAGGTGGTCATATTCCTGGCGCAGCTAATATACCATGGGCCCAAGCAGTAAATGAAGATGGAACATTCAAGTCAGCTGAAGAGTTAACACAGCTCTATCATGCAAAAGGTATTACTCCAGATAAGGAAGTTATCTCATATTGTAGAATTGGTGAAAGGTCATCCCATACGTGGTTTGTACTAAAATACCTTCTAGGGTATCCTAATGTCAAAAACTATGATGGGTCATGGACCGAATGGGGCAACATGATAGACAATCCGATTGAAAAGTAGTAGGATATAGTCTAATATCCTTCTACTTACTCTATAAATTTAACTTTCATTTTAGCTCTTTCTTTTTATTTTAATTGTTTACAATCTGTTTATTGGTTTCTTTTGTTCTATTTTGATTATTTTATTTCAATTTACTTTAACTTCTTTACTATGAAGTGGAATAGATTTCCCTCTTTTCTAAATTCCAATAAGCCTTGTCCTTTATCTTCAGACCATCTTATCATTTCAAGATCTGCGGAAGTATCGTCAGAAACAACATGCACAACATTCCCTGTGTTTATCTTGACGATCAGTTCATCAAGCTTCGTAAGTGTCGCGGCACACTCAACTCCAATTTCGAACATCTCATAATCGGGAAATGCAGAGAAACATCTTACATGTAGTTTTTCTATGATTTTCCCTATTTCAACGTGGCATTCTTCAATAAATTTTAGACTGCTGTCTTTTAACCCTAAATCCATGTGTGAATCTGAGTTATGAATTCTAATCCTAACAAACCAGCCGTCGGTGTAAGGAAAATCATTGGCGATTTTTGGGCTATCGGCAAGTGTGTTATTTATCGCAATTATCTCACCTTTCACAGGAGACCTCACCATGCCAAAATACCGAATGCTTTCAATTGACCCTACGCTCTTGTTCTTTTCTACAATTGTACCGATATCTCTAAGTTTGACTCTTGTCAACTTTCCCGCCAACGAAATAAGAATTGGAGTTATCCCTAGAGTGATGGTAGAGCGGTCCTCATTGTCGGTCTTTATCCATACGAAGTTATCAAGATCATATCTTACTCCTTCAGGAAAATCACAATGGCTAATTTGCATGTCACTGGACTATTGATGTAGTGGGTTTATTTTTCTATTGAATAACCAATCGATTTACCCACTTGATGCCAACTCATCCCTTCATTCAGATTGGAAATCACTCATGGTTATGTATACCATTGAATGCCGCTTGATACCGAACATTTATATACCCATTTAATACCATTAAATGGTGAAGAAACATGACTGAAAAATCAAGAGAAAATGCAACAGAAAACGCAGAAATTTTAGACACTTATAAGCAAAATTTGATAAGAACAATCGACGAAATCTCAAAATATCAACCACAATATGCCCAATCTATTTCAAATCTGCAGCAAGACTACTTCCAAGTGACAAAAGAATTGATAAACAGATCTTTTGCAATTCAAAAATCATGGTATGGAAACACTGCAAAAAATACTCTTACACCAACAGTAGCACCATACGCAGAACAATATAGAAAACAATCAAATGAAATTACTTCTCAAGCATTTCATGTGTTTGATACCGCAAACCAATTAGCAATAGATATTCTTAATTCAGCAAGAGAGAATATCAAATTGTATGGCAAGACATTTGATACCGTAACTGATTTCAATGCAAACTTAGCCAATACATGGTCTAACTTCTTTACATCTGCACAAAAGCAATACGTGAAATAAACTACCTACGAAAGGAATTTTTTTATTTTTTTCTCTTATTTTGTTTTAACCTCTTCATAAACGCAATATACTACTTTTCATCAAGCTTAGTTATTATCAATGAATTAAAATTGTCATATGCTTAGCTTAATTCAGTTTATCTGTATTTGAATAGAATAGTACATTGTTGATTGACTCTAGTCGTCTGAGAATGGAGGATGGAATTTGACAAAAAGTACGCTCATTCACGAGAATGTACAAAGTGATTACAAAAAACTGGTTCACGACTTGATAAATAAAAAATATAAGTTTAGTTTTCTTCCGGAAAAAGTAATTTGCATGACCAACGGAATAGAATACTACTTCATAGAAACTGAAGGCTCAGATGGTAGTAAGTTTATCATTAATGCTTACGGATCGGAGGCGCTGGAACTTTTTGAAGAAGTTCACAAATGTGCAATTTGTGGAAAGACGATCTATAGGACAACAGAAAACACAAATTTGATCACATATCATGCAGATGAAAAAAGAAACATGTTTGTAGAACCTCATTGCATGAATATCCTAAAGAAATTTGAAATAGTATATGGAAAAGAGTTTTTTTGTAGATAATGTTTCCAGTCATTTATCAGAATCAACTCCACAATCTTTAACATCAACCATCTACCAAGATAATCATTGAGTAATCAGGATGTCACTAGATATACAAAATCTTTACTTACATTACCAAATATTCAGTACCTGGTCCAAGGTTTAGATGTACTTTTACAAACTGATTTGGACGGAGATAAGCGCACAAAAGTGATTCAATTACGCGATGGATTATTGTCTTACATCAATAGCATTTTCACAGATTACGAATAGAGAATAAAGTTCCATGTATCGTATTCCGATAAACTGAATAATCCAACTCTATAATATTTTTAACGTTGGTACATTCAGCGCTTTCGATAGCAGGTAGTGATTCTAGTGGCGGTGCAGGAATTCAAGCAGATATAAAAACAATGTCTGCATTGGGAATATATTCATGTACAGTAATAACAGTGATAACTGCACAAAGTACATCTAATGTGGATTACATTCTTCCACTTGGCAGTCAGGTTATTAAAAAACAAATAAAATCTGTTCTCTCCGATATTCCAATTAGTGCGATCAAAATTGGAATGGTTTACAATAATGAAATAATTACTGCGGTAAGTGAAGTCTTAAATCAATGTAAGATTCCGATAATACTTGATCCGATAGTCTCTGCTGGAACGGGGGCCCAGTTACTTCAAAAAGAGTTTCTAAAAGATTTTAAAAATATGCTAATTCCACTTTGTGATGTTATTACTCCCAATATCCATGAAGCAGAAACGTTGTCTGGAATCAAGATAAAAACTGAAGGCGACATAAGAAAAACGGCACTGAAAATACAAAAATTGGGTGCAAAAAATGTAATAGTAAAAGGTGGTCATTTTAGAAATGCCAATGAGACAATTATTGACATTATGTTAGATGATCAGGGAAAGTTTACTATCTTTAAGAATCCAAGGATGAAAATTGTTGAAACACATGGAAGTGGTTGTAACTTTTCTGCTGCAGTAACATCCTTTATGGCAATGAAATATCCAGTTGTCAATGCATGTTTCTTGGCAAACAAGTATGTTCACAAATCTATTACTAAGACTGTGAAAATCGGTAAAGGGATCCCGGTCAATAATCCCATATCATCTATGTATGAAGAGTCCTGTCGATATCAAGTAATAGAAGAATTAGGAAAGGCCGTTGAAAGTTTGGTAAATATGAAAAATTTTGCAGACTTGATACCAGAAACACAATCAAACCTTGTTTATGCAATACCGAATGCAAAAGGAATTGAAGATGTGGCAGGTGTGAGCGGCAGAATAGTAAAGGCAGGAAACATGAGTGTGCCAACTTCAGGTATTAAATTTGGTGCTTCAAAACACGTAGCTTCATCGATTCTTGAATACATGAAGACTAATCAAATGATTAGGTCTGCACTTAACATTAGAAATGACAAGACTATTCTTCACAAATGCAATAGGCTTTTTAAAACAAGTCGATATGAAAGAGATTTGGAACCAAAGGCCATCAAAGAAAAGGAAGGCAAGTCCATTTCATGGGGAGTTCGAATGGCTCTCTCAAAAAATCCTGATGCAGATGTCGTATATCATTTGGGAGACGTCGGAAAAGAACCGATGATAATAATATTTGGACAAAGACCACAAGAAGTCATAGATAAAGTCAAAAAAATACTTGACCTTAGAAACTTTGAATAGTTTTTACTTATATTAGAGTTCAATTTATCTATAATTTTAAATGAAAGCCATAATTTTAGCTGGAGGGCTTGGAACCCGACTTCAACCCTATACTTTTTTCATTCCAAAACCAATGTTACCTCTCGGCAATAAACCGCTATTAGAACACATTATTGAATGGCTGAAGAATGATGATAATGGTATTGATCACATAATAATTTGTGTCAGTTATTTACATAGAACTATAGAAGACTATTTTGAAGATGGTAGTAGGCTTGGAATAAAAATAGAGTATGCAAGGTCTGACAGGCCGCTCGCTACCGCAGGACAGCTATTGACAGCCAAAAAGTATATCGACGACACATTCGTTTGTGTGTATGGAGATTCTATCTATGAGTTCTCACTTAGGGAAATGGTAAAAGAGCACGACAGACTTGATGCATTTATTTCAATGGCTTTATTATCATATGAAACTAGACTAAAGTACGGTTTTATTGACGTAAATGGAGATAATAAGGTCACTGCATGGAATGAAAAACCCGAAATAAAGGGACTGATAAATATAGGATGCTACGTGATGGAACCCGAATTTATTGATTTGATACCATCTTCAAATGCATATGGAATGGATGATGCAGTTAGAGAAGCTCTTGGAATGAAAAAGTTGGTGAATGGTTTTAAAATTGATTCAGGATTCATTGACATCGGTGATAAGAAATCATATTTACAAACCTACAAGAAATATGTTGAGAGATTGGGAAAAATATAAGTCATGAGTATCGTCTTCTTTGAAGATACCAGTTGGAAAAATTTTGTTCCTCTTAGCTATACTAGATCTTTGTTTGATATTAAAGTAGGATCACTAACGATCCATGAACATTTTGATATCAAATCCCCGAAATTTCTTACTCGTCGATACCTTGAAGGAGTAACCAAGGAAAGACATCCGAATAATGGAGTAAATAAATTTGAATATAATAATGATGATATATTCATTAATTCATTATTCATCCCTCTAGCATCATTCTTCAAAAAATGGAGTATCAAAAAAAGATTTCTGATATCATATGGAGGTAAATTACTGATGGGAAGAATTGACAAATCAGACTTTGAATACATTTACGAATCGGTAGTTGAGGATAAGAAGATTAATAGTAACAACATACGTACTGAAATAACAACTATCAATGACCTGGATGATTGCGGTATTTTGTACAGTTGGCCATGGGAACTAATAGTCGCTCTTAAGGAAACACTCAAGTCTCAAATTCTCAAAAAGAAAATTCCAAAGGGCGTCAAAGTTATTGGAAATAACCCAGTGTTTATTGACAAGACGTCGATGATAAGTCAAGGCGCTGTCCTTGACGCAAGTGAAGGTGGAATCTATATCGGTCCGCAGTCTGCTATTTATCAATCTTCAATCCACGGCCCAGTTCATATTGGAAAACAGACTCAGATCAAGCCATATTCCATAATCAATAATTCATACATTGGTAACAATTGTCGCATAGCAGGCGAAATTGATTCTTCAATAATTTTAGATTATAGCAACAAGTCTCATCAGGGATATCTAGGTCATTGTTATGTTGGCGAATGGGTAAATCTTGGAGCAAATACAGTCACCTCGGACCTCAAAATGACATATGGAACAGTCTCGATGAAAATAGGAGACCAAAAAAAAGATACAAAGTCAATCAAATTAGGTTCTTTTTTTGGTGATATGTCTAAAACATCAATAGGTACAAATATTTATTGTGGATTGAAGATAGGCGTATCTTCACATGTTTACGGAAATATTTTTGATGACGTTTCTTCATATGTGATATATGGCCAGGGCATAGGAGCTGAAAATGCAGAAATGAATATTTCTTCGTCAATTAAATTTCAAAAAAGGATGATGTCGAGAAGAAATGTGGATATGTCTTTAGAATATGAAAATATGATGAGAACAGTTTTTGAAAAAACAATCAATGAAAGAAAAAAGTATAAAGTGCACTCGAAAATGTTTACTATACATTAGTTACATGTAATCTATAATTTGTTTTTCCTTCCAGAGACCAATTCTTTGATGTAACCAAGGGTAGAAATTCGCGTCACCATTCTCAAATTCCTTTTTGACTATTTTTACAATATTCTTTGATACTTTTCCTGGTTCACCATAAATTTTTCTCTTATTCTTCAACTCAAGCCCAAGGCCTTCCTTTCTGTTAAATGCTTCATCAATCAAGGTCGTTATCCACGAAGAATTCACTGGTGGTATTAGTATATTGCCACGGGCATCAAAAATGGTTTCTGGTCTATCAGTATTTAGTCTAACCGTTAGTGATAAAACGTCAGGAAAGTAAAGTAATTCTTCTTGCATTGAACCTGAATCTGTCATTTCCGCCCAACAATGTCCACTATCTAAAAATTCTATTACATGAGAATATTCTTTCCACAGTGGAGTTATGATAAACTTGTCCGGGTAATCTTTTGCCAGATTAAGTAGGTTTTGTTCCAAGTGGTATGATCTTAGAGCCGATTTCATAGCATTCAGCATGATAAGAACAAGTTTGTAATCCGTATTTTTGATCAAGTACGATATACTCTTAATAATGGATGAAAATCTGTGTTCTGTAAGATTCTCTCTTCTATGAATATCCATCCTAATCCATTCTCCTTTTTCTAGTTTTGGGTAAATGTCAAACACACTAGTTTTAGGTTTATTTTTTCTCTTAATCTCAATTGCATCGACTACGGAATTACCAACTACGTGAATAAACTCTTCTGGATATCCTTCTCGGACTAAATTATCCTTGTTAAGTTGCGTCGGCGCAAAGAAAAATTGTGTTCCTGCAGAACATATCCAAGTATCTATTTGTTCAGGAAATGGTTCTTCTCTTGCAATGAACCACCTGCCTTCAAATTGTGAATCTACAAATTTTTCAACACTCGACTTTGTGGGGTCCTCATTAACCTTCAGGTACTTTATTGATTCAGGACTCATGGATCTTAATCCAGCTTCATTTTGGGCTACCTTCTGACCCATTCCAAATACCCATGCAAGAGGGGCAATACCCGCAACAAGGGTATCACCATGAACTATTGGTAGGAGTTGGGAAAAATTTCCAAAGTTCTTTTTCAGATACCTGCCAAATGATCCAAATTTTAATATTAACTCGCTTGCTTTTTCCATTAAATCTCCTCTGATTTGAAGATTACAGGCGATATGATCCTGTAATTCAAATTCTTGAATACCAAACCCTAGGAGATCGTCAAAGTGCTGGCCAGTATCTATTACGAAAGCGGGTAATTTTTGCTGTAATGCCTCAATCATTACAGGAGCCTGTTTATAAAAATCAGGTTTTGTACCAATAACAACTGAAAGCACTGGGCTATTCAAATCATGAGAAAGCTTGTAACTTTTATCCAGAACATTATGAAAAATCTCAATGGGAAGAATTTTCCGTTTAAAGTAAATATTTTTTATTGGAACTTTTTCACTCAAAGATCTTCCTCTCCAAATGGTCTTTTTATTTTGCCTTCCCTCATCATGACAATAATCCCCAATATAACAACTCCAACTCCGGCGGCCAATAATCCATATGTTAGTGGTATGATCCCAGGAACGAAGAGAAATTGTGGTATTCTAGGTACCAAATTAAGAATTAGGATATTACCAATTATGAGAACTATACCGGATATACAAAGGATAATTCCAATTTTCCTTGAACCATAATATCTTACTAATCCAAATGTAATCCCTGCCAATATTATTCCAGGTGCCGCGGATATGGACACAACTTGTATTAGAACTCCTTCAGGTTGGACTACGATATCTGGACCTTGTGATTCTTGGCCTATTAAAATATTAGAAATAAATGAATACATTAGTACTACAAACATTATAATCAATCCTAAACTGGCTAATGATACAGATGTTTCGAGACTTACCATCATTTATCGACTTTTGTTAATTTACTCTTATTTTCACTTAATTCCAATTACATCTCCAAATTCTTTTCTGGCAGCAGACCCCAATACTTGGGCAGATTTTTCTGGCGACACGTGATTAACGTAGACACCAAATCCTCTCTCTAAACCTGACCAATTATGTAGTTGCGGGTAAACTTCAATATGCCAGTGAATCTGTCGGCTATTTTTCTTTTCTGGCGACAAGTGAAATATCAAGTTAAAGGATGGCTTTTCCAATACTTTGGCCATTCCACCCAACGTAGATCTCAGAATCAGCGCAAGATCCGTAAACTCCTTTTGTGAAATCTTTGAGAAAGATGTGGTGTGACGCTTGGGATAAATCCAAAATTCATAAGGATATGTAGAGGCCCAAGGCGAAATGGCAATATAACTTTCCGTGTCTAAAATTTGTCTTGGACCACCCGTTTCCGTGGAAATTATGTTGCATGCAGGACAGTTACCATTTTCATTGAGATATCGATTTGATGCTTCTGCTTCAGATTCAATGATTGGAGGAATAGTTGAAAAAGTCATTAAATGGAAATGAGCATGCTCAATATCACTTCCTGACAAAATACCACTATTTACGAAAATGGAAACATATGTTACACTTTTCTTTGTGTAGAGGTGACTAAGGTAATTCTGTAATACCAAAAGAACATTGGACCATTTTTCAATAGATAGTCCTGGTAAATTTTCTTTATGATCCGGTGTAGCTACTACGATATAATGATAACCATATGCGGGTTCGCTATAGAGAGGTTTGTCCCTGTAGCTATTTTCATTTTCGGACGATACCACGGGATTTGAATTTGGGAAAACTCTGACATCCCAGTTTTCGATAATATTTTCTTCATTATCAGACAATCTTTGAAGCATGCCTTCTTTCACGACTAGCGATAGCACCGATGGAGGAGTCATACTTTCATTTCCAGGACAATAAGGACATTGTTTAGTATCATTTTTTACTTTATATGAATCAGGAGGAAGAACTACAAATTTTTCAAGAATGTAGTCTTTTCTTAATTCCGCCAAATCGATATTCCTAAAAAATCCTCCAAGTACCTTTAATTAAAGGTTCTGTGGCTCTGATCTTTTTTGCTGAAAAAAATTACATTTTTGTAGATACGTTTTTCAAAGTTAGAAAATTCAAATTCTAGAAATGAGCGCCAACCTTCATTCCTGCTCAAATGAGAAGTGATTCTGACTTACTAAATAAAATAGCCGTACTTTGACGCGCCAATAACCCTGCCTGATTTTGATTCCCTCATGACTGTTGAGCTTGTAGGGACGTATGAATAGACAGGAGCTCGATATACTGTGCCGTAGATGCGAACTAGTACGAATTCGTATCTCCAGAGCAGATATCTATCCGTGTCGTTCAACAGACTCGGCAGCCCTATTAATGAATCCGTCTTGATGCTGGCTAGTTGCAAATCTTCACTCCAATCAGGATATTTTGTCCAAAACTGCTCTGCTGAGATGGGCCTGTTTCGTGTATAAAGAATTTGTGGCTTGTACGCTACAATCATCCCAAGAATAACCATAGCAACTCCCAAAAGAAAGAAACCATGGGTACCACGATTTATTGTTTCAAGATTAAGATAACCAGTGTACGCTTTGTAGTAAAATGGACCCAGTGAGTTTCCTATTGCAGATGGAATCGCAATACTTCCATAAAGTAGAACTATACCAAGGCATGAAATCGCAACAGGTATCAATCCTTTCAATAAAATTGAAATGAATATGATTACCAGTATTAGAATTGTGGCGATGTGTAAAAAGTCAAAAAATCCTGAGCGAGGGTCAAGTAATGACAGGGAAAGGTAAACGTGTATTACAGTTAGTAACAGTATACCCATTATTGCAAATCTAAGCAGAATCATGTCATTACTCCTTAGCCACAAAAATCCGTACTTCATGAATAATATTATCACTAGAAATAAATAAATTTTGACGTCGCTAATCTATTCTTGACCAAAAAATTGACTAGTAACAGGAATTTTTTCATTAATAATGAATTACTAGTCAGATCACTTGCAGCAATGCCAAACCACCTAACTTTAGATGAGTTTCAAGAATTATGTGATATTACGAGTAGGATTACAACAAGGGAACTGGTGGAATATCTTGTTAATCAGGGAATAGGTCATATGTCAGATGGCTCAGTAATGTTTTCAGGTAAAGACAAACTAGACACGATTCTTTTGGCCATTAGAAATGGATGTGATCCTGAGAGATTGTCAAAAAAAATACAATGGAAGGATTTTGAATTATTTACCTCGCAGCTAATAGAATTAGTGGGATATCCTTTTGAAAGAAATGTAGTTTTAACCAATCCTAGAATCCAGATTGATGTAATTGGATTTTACCATAAAATAGCATTATTGATCGATTGCAAGCATTGGATGAAGATTCAGGGTTTTGATATTGCAAAATTTAGCTCAAACCAGATCACGAGGGCGGAGATATTCCTTGATAAAAGAAAAGACATTGAATCAGCTATTCCAATTATAGTCACATTATATGAGCATAATTGCAATTTTTTTGACAGGGTTCCAATAGTATCAATTTCAAAATTCAAAGAATTCCTCCAAAATTTTGCTCTTTATCTAGACAGACTACATTTGATTGAAAAAATCTAGATTTCAAACGGTACCGATTATGCTGATAAATTCCTAAAAATAGTATCAATTAAAAGCTTATTGGGGATTTGATTCATCCATTAGATCCAGTGCTCCTTTAGTCAAGTGAATTAGAATATGGACTTTTGTTCAGGATACATGTTAAAAATAAATACCTAGTTTTTATTTATGTCATTGAAATCGGATGGAGAAATATCTTTACATTTTCTTGAATGTAATTCTCATGAGCCTTTTTATTCTTCCACTGACTAGCGCACAGCAATCAACCCCAAATGCTACTTTACAGGGACAAAATATCACCGGAACTGCTCAGACATCAAATCTTACTGGAACTGCTCAGACATCAAATCTTACTGGAACTGCGCAAACTGGAACTGCGCAAGCTGACAATCTCAAGGGAACTGCAGCTAATGATACTATTTTTGGAGGAGCAGGTTTTGATAATATTACAGGGAATGACGGTAATGATGAAATTGATGGCGGAGTTGGCGGGGACAATATTCTAGGTGAAGCAGGTGACGATGTTATTTTCGGTGGAATAGGAAATGACAATATTTCAGGTGGAGATGGAAATGATGATCTCTACGGAGGTCCTGGAGCAGATTTCATGGATGGCGGTAGTGGTTCCGATCATTTTGATTGTGGTGGCAGCTCAGATACGATTTCTAACCTAAATATTTCAGAAGGTGATATTGCCTTGCCTAATTGCGAAAAAATGACCAGATAGAAATCAGATGATAAGGGAAATTTGAAAAAACAAAGATTCTAAAATATTCAGTTTTAGTGAAACCGCACAGAAAACCAGACACACAATTAGTGTATGATTATTATTTTTACAGGACTTTAAAAATTAGTGTCCAAAAGTAATCTTAATATTTTATTAATTTGGATCCATGTCAAATGACTGAAAAAACACTGAATGTTCAATCATTAACAAATCCAATGTTGTATGTTCCGAAAGCTATGTTTTTCACAAAGGGTAAAGGAGTCCACAAGGATCATCTTACAAGTTTTGAGTTAGCCTTGCGTGATGC
>DATFEX010000105.1:0-51448 GCA_035250685.1 Nitrososphaeraceae archaeon
AATGATTAATTTTGGATCAAAACTCGTTAAAGCGCTGACAGTTTCTGCCATTACTTGTTCTAGTTCATCTTTGGATTTCTGGCCATATGGAAAATTCTTTTTATCTGCAAAATAAATAATGTTTTCCTTTGAAATCTGACTTCGTATGCCTCTGATGACAGATAGTGAACCCAATCCAGAATCAAATACTGCTATTGACTTGTTATGAGTTATCATTACTCATTTTATTAATTGCTGTCCCAATTTATATCATGATTGAAGATCTTATAATCTATCACCAGATTTACATAATTTGATAAAATGAATCGAAGGTATATGCTAGTCGTTTCCATATTGATGACGTACTAGTAAGCGGATGGTCATACTAGGAAGCATTGGCCGCACCCAGTACTCTTATTTTACCATAGATCGTATCAATTCAAGATAGGTGTTTACTAAATCCTCATCTGCAATACCCTGAATTACTTTAGGAACACTATCTGACAGCTTAATATCCATAGCTACAGCACTCAATGGTAGTTCGAATTGTGATATTTCCGTCTCGTCGCGCGTTTCAAAAATTTTTTGGGTATTACCTCCTACAATATTAAAGCAGCTGATTCTAGTTATTCTTCTAAGTCCCGCGCCACCTATTCTGCCGCCTGCAGAGCCCTGTGATTCCTCTACAAAGAGTATGAATATAGTATTATCAGTTTTTTTGCTTAAATCAATATCACTTTTACATACTACAATTTTCCTAATAGTTTCAAGTAATTCTGATTCTAAAGACATGTCATAGATCACTTGTCTTGATTTTTCTTATTAGTTCCAAGATTGTATCGACATCATTTGATTCTGGAAACTTCTCTAAATACATGTTAAAGAATTTGAGTGCCTCTTCGTATCTCTTTTTATGTAGACATACCATTCCTTTGTCTCTCAGACCATGTTGGTTATTTCTATCGATATCCAGGATCATTTCGTTTACAAGCTCCGCATTATCCAAATCCTGACACTCAAAAAAGCTCGTTTTGAGATTGTTCAGCATTCTTATGATAACGTCGGGATTTGAGGCTTTGTCAACTAATTTTCTGGTTAGGGCGATATTCATTTTTGGGTAAAAATGGTCTAATAATTCCTTCAAAGAGTAATCATCCATTATTCTGCCTTCGTTAAACGGATCTATAATGATCTCATTTTCTTCGTCATCTAAAACGTGTTTTACCATAAAGTGGGAAGGAAAGTTTACGGGATAAAGTGTAAAGTTTAGTGACTTTGCCAATTGAATATACAATATTGATAGAGTTATAGGATTCCCTGTTTTTCTCTTTATTACAGTATTGAGCAAACTGTTAGAGGGATTGTAATAGTCATCTCTATTCCCTTTAAAATTTTCAATCTTGTATAATTGATGATTTATTTTCTCAATAAATTGAGTGGGTCTAAATTCTGATGAACTCTTCAGTGACTTTGCAACTTTTTTACCGATATCTTCGATTTTTCCCAATTCGTCTATTATTGTCAAATTATCATAAGCAACAATACGTGAAATGTGCAAAGCATATTCAGCTAATTTAGATGGATCATTTATTTCCATCTTACTGACAACACTTGTATGCCAATCATTTAGCGCTGCCGGGATATTTTTAGTCATTAACTAGCTCAATTATTTGTTCCTTGAATATATAATTTTGATTAACATGAAAAAAGATCCTGAGTGGGATTGTGGCCGAATTTAACCTAATCAAATTCAATAGAATGATTTGAACTTGTATATTACTTATCAGTCGTGGTTAGCTTTTTATTAATTAAGGTATACAAGATGTGGAGGCAACCAAAGCTTGGATATGACAACCGAGGATAAACATGAACGACTTAAGGAAATCATCAAAGAAAGAGGAATTGTCATAAAAGATGTAACTTTATCTAGCAACAGAAAAAGCAAATTCTATTATGATATAAAGACCATCGTTAATGAACCCGAAGGGGCGGCTCTTATCGGCGAATTGATGCTTGACCGGATATTAAACGTGGAACCCAAAACAATGTCTGTAGGAGGTCTTGAATCAGGCGCGATTGCTATTTCTTCTTCCATAGTCTGCTCTTGCCATTTTTTAAGGTTGCCAAACAGCGTTTCAGGATTCTTTGTTAGAAAGAGTGTAAAGACATACGGTCTTGAAAAAATGATCGAAGGCATAGTTAAGGATCCCGTAGCCATAGTCGATGATGTTGTTACAACAGGAAAGAGTGTTCTCGATGCAGTATCTGCACTTCGGAAACAGGGGCTTTACAACATCAATATTTTTTGCATAATTGACAGACAAGTAGAAAATAATTTGCTTGAGCAAAACAACATCAAATTTCATTCATTGTTTAGACATTCTGATTTTTCAGATTATATTGATTCAAGGCTAGATGTAAGTTAATGGAATGATTGTCTAGTTGACATATTCTGATTCTATTTCTTAATTTCTAAACAACATAATGAATAATATTACTATTACCATATCACAGTATTGAATATAATTACTGTAATAAGAACAATTTCCAAACTAAACCTTATTTTTGAACTTATTCATAACCTACAAGGATCGAGAATAATAATATTAATTTAACCAAGTCAAACCCTGAACAAGACAGTTTATTCAGTCAGGGATTCTTTTACGACATAGTTATTACTGTGTGAGACTTCGGGTAAATCAGATATAGCAGGAAAAATGCGGCACATCTCTTCGTGTTTCTTTATGAAGATAAACCCTGCTTCTGCAGTTCTGTACAATCCTGTGATCTCTGAATATTCCATTAATTTCCGGTCAACTGCAGTCATAAGATAACGTGTTAATTGAGAATGAGATACTCCTGCATTAATCATAATAGTAGTTTTGTACTCCCAATTTGAGACAGCTGCATTTAAGATAGCGGCCATTATTTCGATCTCTGAGCGATTCTTCATTTTAGAACATGAATCTAGTTGCAGATTTAGATAAAAACTAACTAGATAAGTATCGCTATTTGCTAGATTGATAAATATTGACAAACACAAGCCGATTTCTCAATTTGCAAGTTTTTGTCAGCTTGTATCCTTTGAACAATTGTGGATATCCCTCAAGAATAACAAATTTTTTGTCCATCTTTATCTCTATAAGAGATACCAAAGTCAAGAATCTTTGAGAGCTGTTTACCATTAAACACAGTGCCATCTTGACAAACTAATGAGCTGTCAAGACAACAACTTCCACAAATACCAATACCACATTTCATGTAACGTTCCAAACTTGCCTGGACAGGTATTGAATTCTTATTGGCTAAATCTACAACGCCCTTCATCATCAGTTCAGGTCCACAGGTATAGACGCAATCAAATGTATCATTTCTCATGACATTATTCATAACACTGACGGTTGTTCCTTTTAGTCCATAACTACCATCGTCAGTACAGAATTTAACAGAAGACTTGCCATGTTCCATAAGTTTTCTTGCTATCTTCTCAAAGAATACTTCCTTTTTGGTTCTTGCACCAAATACGGAAGTGAGAGTTATTTTCTTCTTACTTGCGTATGATGCTAACCTCAATAATGGAACCAATCCTGTCCCACCTCCGATTATCAATATTTTTTTGTAATTTTTTTTAAGAACGAATTCATTACCATATGGACCACGAAGCCCAAGTAAATCATCTTTCTTCCTCTCAAATAACGCAGTTGAACCTATACCAGATTTTCTGATTGTCACTGCAGCATAGCCCTCTTTGGAATTTATCATTACACTCATTGGAATTTCTTCAATTCGCGGAATCCATATCATCAAGAACTGACCAGGTTTGGCAGAATAGCTCAAATCATCTTTAAAAATCAGTGTTTTAACAGTCGGTGTTTCGGAAACGGTTTCTTCGATCCGGACTATTCTTCTTTTATCAATACTTGTGTGCAATTCCAATTATCTCACTAATATTCTTTAAATCCTTGTTTTCAACGTAATTTTTGAGTCCTTTTGTAATCTGGTTAAAAATTCTAGGTCCCCTGGATCCAAGAACACTTCCAACTTGAACTGCAGATGCCCCGGCAATCATATATTCTACCACATCTTTCCAAGAGGACACACCACCACATCCCATAACAGGTACCTCAAGTTTTTTTGAGATTTCGTAAACGCATCTTATTCCTATTGGCTTTATGGCGTTGCCAGATAAACCCCCAATACGATTGCTCAGAATTGGCATCATTGTTTCAATGTCGATGCTCATTGCCCTTAATGTGTTTATAGCCGTAATGATATCTGCCCCTGCATCTACAGCAACTCTTGCAAGTTCGACGACATCTATTGAACCCACTCCCACCTTAACAGATATTGGTTTATTGGTATTCATTCTAACAGTTTTTACAATCTTATTAACAGCTTCTGGATCATCACCTACTTCCATGCCCATTTTAGACACGTGAGGACATGAAAGATTGATCTCATATCCAAGAATATTTAATGAATCAAATGTCTTAACCATCTTAGAAAAGTCCTTTTCAGAGGATCCGACAAGGCTAATGAAAATTGGAATAATTTTATTATTAGACAACTCTTTTGAAAACGCATCTACTCCTGGGTTTGACAGCCCGACGGCATTGAGATAACTACCGGCACCTAGAGGAACCACTGTGGGGTTTGGATATCCTTTCATTGGATTTACACTAATAGATTTTGTCACAACCGCTCCTATATTCTCATTATATAATCTTTCAAAGATATTTTGAGATATGCCAAGTATACCAGAAGCAAGCATGGTTGGGTTCCGGAGACGTATTTTATCTAATTCTACAGAAAGTTTATAGTTTTTATCATCAGTAATCAATGATACATAAATAATCTGAATGGTGGTAATTTAATCTAAATTATTAAGTCAGGATAAATCACATTATTTGTAAAGTTGTGATTAACCTAAATAACTCTCCTCGTGCAATACTAAGTTAGTCATTTACTATAACATTGAACGCAATAAGATAAATCAATTGTTACACAGAACACTATGAATGCGAACAAATTCCAGATCCCTTATGGTCATTTTTGCCTTGACGTTCAACGTGACTTTCTTCATGTTGGTTGAAACAACCGACTATGCCCACGCTCAGCATAGCGGAAAAATGACTCTTACATGCTCTAGGGGCGAATATTGCGTTACAGTAATATGTATAGATGACAGGCCTTGTGATACAATCCAATTAAATTCGAAGAATAGTACAGGACTTCGTGACTTTTTAGAGAATAAAACGAAAGCTGCTCTGATCCCCAAAGAGATAGTATGATATGAATAATGACTCGATTTAATTCACATCATTAAGTGTTATTAATGATTTTTTCATCTAGTACTTAATATGAGTATTAGAAATATCGGCAATCGTGAGATGAGCGAATTATTTAACGTTAAAAAGAAACTTGCAATAATTGCTATATCGGCGGCCGGAGTTATGTTTGGATTGGTACTTTTTGTCAAATAGATAATCATAATCAAGTCCAAGTATTATGTTACTAACTGGAGGACCCATATTGTTTCGTATTTATCAAAATCTAGCTTGCTTTTAGCTTTGTATCGAAGGTGTGGTATATCGTATTAAAGTAGATTTTGCCCTTTATTTACTTACTACTACAAACTTGGTATTGAATCCAATTCAAAATTCTTAGTTCACTATGTAATCTATCGGATTGTGTTATAGATTGAGTCTGATTTATTTTCAAGATAATTTCCTTCATCTTAGATTCTAAAATGTTACAAACTTGTATCTCTGGATTCTTCAAGACTTCTAGTACCCATGATAGCAATTCAATCCTATTAGTGAGATCTCGCCTGTATGTAGATTTCTCACGTTCTCTACTTAGCCACAATTTGGATTCTTCAAGATCATTTTTTAGCACATTTTCAAGAGTCATAATAATTATAGGATACCGAACAATTTATCCATCCAAGCACTCTAAGCAGGGGGACTAGGAGTCATTTTTATTATATTATTTTGAACTCAAATAACAGAGAATGATACCTGGGTCTAATTATCAAGAATCCCAACACACGTGATGCCTTGGATTCGACGGCCATAACAGAACAAGTGTCCAAAATACACAAGACAAATATAAAAAAGGATGTGTTTCAATAAGGGTGAATAATTTTGGAACGCTTTTTTGATCCACACATACACACATACTCTCGAACAACCGATGATTATGAATCAATGTCAAAAGCAGGAATACAGGTAATTGTTCAACCTTCCTTTTGGTTAGGCAGTCCAAGAACCTCTGTAGGTACTTTTGAAGACTATTGGGAACACATGATATCTTTTGAAACTCAAAGATCAAAAGAATTTGATATCGATCATTACGTATGTTTATCAGTAAATCCAAAAGAATCGACGGCTAGACCACTCGCATTGGATGCGCTTGAAGCTATGTCAAAATACATTGACAGGGAAAGAGTTGTAGCTATAGGCGAAATAGGTTACAATTTAATTAATGACCTAGAAGACGAACTATTTCAAATGCAATTAGATATAGCAGTAAACAAGAAGATGCTTACAATGATACACCTCCCACATGTTAATAAGAAAGAAGGAATAAGGAGAACTGAATCTGTTCTCAAAAATAAGAACTTACTGGGCATGACAAATAAGATCTTAATCGATCACAATACAGAAGAAACAATAGAAAAAAGTCTAGAGCTTGGATGTTGGGCAGGACTGACCGTTTATCCCATAACAAAGCTTTCACCGTCAAGAGCGATAGATATAATTGAAAAAAATGGAGTAGATAGAATAATGATAAATAGCTCGGCTGACTGGGGAGTCTCTGATCCGTTAAGTGTGCCACTTGTAGCTGAAGAAATGAAGAAGAGAGGCTTCAGTACGAATGATATCGAAAAAGTAACGTTTTACAATGCATTTGAATTTTTCAAACAATCAGCCAAGTTTCAATGGAGACCATAACTAACAGAAATGGATTTTGCGTTTAGTACAAATGCGTTCAAGAAGTTTTCTTTGGCAGAAACAATAAATGTCTTGTCTGAAATAGGTTACAGAGGAATTGAAATTCTTTGTGATGTACCGCATGCATATCCAAAAACACAAAGTGGTCCTGAAATTGGTCAAATCAAACAACTACTATCCAAATTAGGAATTAGTATTTCCAATCTAAATGCCTTTACACTTTTTGCAATAGGTGATACATATCATCCATCATGGATTGAAGACGATCCTAGTTTGCGCAAGTTACGGATAGATCATACAATAGATTGTATAAAATTGGCAAGCAAACTTGGTTCCAAGAATATATCTACTGAACCTGGAGGTCCAATCACAAACAACGAATTGAGCAGAGTAGAAAAATTGAGAGTCTTTGAAGATGGAATTAATCAGGTATTAAAGACTGCTGAGGAAGAAAGCGTTACTGTACTAGTAGAGCCTGAGCCAGGGCTATTAATTGAAAATTCCGAACAATTTGTTAGCTTTATCAAAAATTTTGATACAGAATTAATTGGATTAAACTTAGATATAGGTCATTTTTTCTGTGTGGGTGAGGATCCGTCACAGGTAATACACAAATTATCGGAATACATCCGCCATGTTCATTTAGAGGATATTTCTGCAGACAGACAGCACAATCATCTCATTTTGGGCGAAGGTGCAATAGATATAGGTGCTGCCCTTAAGTCGCTCAAAGATGTTGGATATGAAGGATTTGTTACAGTGGAGCTGTATCCATATCAGGATTGTCCTGCTTATGCTGCAATGCAAGCAATGAAGTTTATTAAATCACTTGACTATCTTTAGTCATCAAATGATATTTTCCATATTGAATTTATCAATATTTTACAGTTCAAAAATTTCATTCATTTGCTGCAGATGATACATATGAACAGTTGTAATTTCAAAAATTATTTACTCCTAATAAGACTCCCAAATCTATTCACTCTTCCATCCAACATCATCCTAGGTTTTGTCCTTGTTTCGACGTTCACGATGACAATAACGTCGGTTATTCAAATTCTTATGCTAGTAACTATCTCCATACTTCTTTATTGTGTTGGATTAGTGCTTAACGATCTCTTTGATTACGAAGTTGATAAAAAGGAAAGACCAAACAGACCTCTTGCATCGGGTAAAATATCAAAAAAAGCTGCCATGATTCTTGTTACTATATTAGCTGCCATTTCACTTATTTTATCTCTACTAGTTAGTGTTACAACATTTAGTATATCAGTGCTCTTGTTAGTTATTATTTTCGGATATGACAAATATTTGAAGAATACTCAGGCAGGTCCATTTACTATTGCGGCTGCGAGAGTCGGAAATATAATACTAGGAACTACCGTAAATATTAGTAATATAGAAAATTTTCCTCAAAATTTTCTTTTAATATTTATCCTGACAATAACATTTGTATATGTGTCTTTGATTGGATTTTTGAGCCGATATGAGGTGCAAGGCTTTTCTGTAAAAATCAGATCATATTTGATACCTTCCATCATTGCAGGCATTATCTTTTCAATCGTAATATTCAATTTGATAGGTCTCCTTAAGTATCAATCTCTACTAATCTTGGCACTATTTTCATTCATTATGGCCAAGACTATTTACAGGATTCATAACAAAGAGTCCACAGGGATACAACAAGCTATTAAACAAATGATTTTGTCAATTATAGTCCTCGACTCCACATTTCTAACAGGTATAGCAGGATTAGAGATTGGACTACCCGTATTGATACTACTTGCCCCTTTACTTGTTCTGGCTAAGAAGATGTATATGACTTGAGAAAGGAATAATTAGAATTAAATTCTTGGTAGAATCCAATAGATTAATGGTTAAACGTATAATCGTGATAGATATAGTGGGTTTAGAAAGTAGGCATATTTCCGAAGAAACCACTCCAAATATTTTCAAAATTTCGCAAACTGGAGAAATGAGAGATTTAGAAACAGTATTTCCTGCAGTAACATGTACGGTCCAGAGCAGTTTACTTTCAGGATCATATCCAGAAGTCCATGGAATTATTTCTAATGGGCTTTATGACAGGCAGAATTATTCTGTTTCTTTTTGGGAACAATCAAGTAATTGGGTACAGGCCGATAGAGTTTGGGATATCATCAAGATGCACAAAAACAGTTCAAAAACCGCCGTTTTGTTCTGGCAGAATACAATGTACTCAAACGCAGATTTTGTCCTTACTCCGCGTCCATTACATATGGATGATAAGATGATAATGTGGTGTTATAGCAAGCCAACAGGATTCTATGAAAAACTCAGTGAGAGAATTGGAAAGTTTGATTTGACTTGGTATTGGGGGCCTCTTGTTTCAAAAAAATCAAGCGAATGGATAGAAATGGCAACTGAATATGTGTTAGAAAATGAAAAACCTAATTTCTTATTTACGTATATTCCACACTTGGACTATTCATTTCAGAGGAATGGAACTTCGTATAAGGATCTAAAGGATGATCTAAGATTTGTTGATGAGTTGGTAGGTAAATTAATGAAGAAAGTATCTAATTTAGGAATGTTAGAAGACACTCAATTCATCATATTTTCAGAATATGGATTCTCAGATGTAGATTCCGATATTGCACTAAATTCCATATTCAGAGAAAATGATCTTGTTGCGGTTAGAGAAATTGAAGGCATAGAGTATTTAGATCTTGAATACAGTAAAGCATTTGCGATGGTCGACCATCAAGTAGCACATATTTATGTTAATGAAAATTATCTCAATCAAACAAGAAAAATCCTAGAAGGAATAAGAGGTATTGATATGATACTTGATAATAACCTGAAACAACAATTTAGAATTAATCACCCGCGCAGTGGTGACATGATTGCTGTTTCAAATAAAGACAAATGGTTTAGTTACTATTGGTGGTTTGATCAACTTAAGGCTCCAAGTTTTTCGAGAAAGGTTGATATTCATAGAAAACCAGGCTATGATCCGGTGGAACTATTCTTTGATCCCGCTACAAAATCCATCCCATTAAATGGCAAATTGGTCAAGGGTTCGCATGGAAGATTACCAACAAGAGGACAAACAGCTAATCCGGTATTTGTATCAAACATCAAAAATATAGGCGGAACTGGAGATGGCAATAATTTGAGTATAGTTACTATTGGGCGGTATCTTAAGAACTTGATATCCTAAAATATTGATGCATATGTCTTGGAAATATTCTATTACTTTATCATCTTTTAAAAATCTCGAACCAATACAGACGACTCTCGAAAATTTGAAAAATCATGGGTTTAATACCGTAGAGGTATATGGCGAACCTGATTTAATTGATTTCACGAACTTGAAAGATCAAATTAACTCCCTTTCAATTGACGTGTCAGGAATAACAGGCATGTGGGGCATGAGCAGTGCCAATTACAGTTCACGAAACTTGATTACTACAGATAGCAACTCACTTATTGCTGCGCAGAATTATGTAAAAAAATGCGTTACTCTTTGCCATGAGCTGGGAGGTAAGACATTCAATATTTGTTTGTTTAGTGATATACCTCTAATATCAGATGGCAATCATAAACATTTACCACAAGATAAGAAAAGGAAAGTAATTTATTCACTTGTAAATCCATTACGTGACTTGGCAAAGCATGCGAATGAATACGACGTCAATCTTGTCATAGAACCCTTGAATCGATATAGCACTCCTGTTTGCACTAATTCTGAAGATGCAAAGTATATCGTAAATCAAGTAAACCATGAAAATTTAGGTATAATGCTAGATACTTTTCATATGAACATAGAAGAAGACTCCATTTATGAGACGATTGTTGCTTCAGGAAGTGTATTGAAACACGTTCATGTATCTGACAACAATAGGAGAATGCCCGGATTTGCACACATAGATTTTGAGGCGGTGGTACGGGCACTCAAGAAAGTAGAATATTCAAATTACATCACTTTTGAGCCTACAATTGAAAGTACTGAATATGGAAATGACTTGAAATCAGGGTTGGAGCATTTAACAAGTTTATCTAAATTGAGAAATTGAATTATATGAATGCCAATATGATGATACTTTTGTTTTGAGAGGCATATTTCATAATTGCTAATACATAACAATGAAAGATTCATAGTAAATAACGAATTTGCAGAAGACGTCAAAAGGGGACTAGCAGATGAGAAAAAACATATTTCTCCTAAATTCTTTTATGACAAAAAAGGATCCAAACTTTTTGAAGAAATATGCGATCAACCTGAATATTATCTTAATCGGATTGAATCTCAAATTTTGAAAAATTCCATAGACAAGATTTTAAAAATAATTGGAGATGAGGAAATCAGTCTTGTGGAACTGGGAAATGGGAATTCCTCAAAAACTAGAATTTTATTAAGGCCCATGCTTGCAAGGTTGAACAAAGTTTCCTACTTTCCAATCGATGTGTCATTGAAGATGCTAAAAAAATCAATTGCAGACCTATTTAGAGAATATACTAATTTGAAGATTTACGGTGTTTGTTCAGACTATGTCACAGGGCTTGTCAAGATAAATGAATTTGTAAAATTCAAAAAAAACATTCCAAAGAAGAAATTCATAATTTTTTTAGGATCAAGTATTGGAAATTTCGATCCCAAAGAAGCTTTGACCTTTTTACGCTCTATAGGGAGATATGTAAAGAAGGATGATTTACTATTAGTTGGAATCGATTTGGAAAAAGACAAATCAATTTTGGACAAGGCATATAATGATAAGAATGGTGTAACTGCAAAATTTAATCTTAATGTTCTTTCAAGAATTAATGAAGAACTTGATGGGGAATTTAATTTATTAAATTTTGAACACAAATCATTCTACAATGCTAATAAACACAGGATCGAGATGCACTTGATATCAAAGACGGACCAGTATGTAAGTATAGGAGCAATTGGGAAAAAATTCCATTTTAGAAAAGGTGAAACCATACATACAGAAAATTCCTACAAATATTCAGTAGATAGGTTTAATAAATTAGCAAGAATTTCTGGACTTCGAATAGTTAAGAATTTTGCCGATCCCAACAAGCAGTACAGTCTAGTACTGTTAAAAAAGATCCCTAACACAACGAAAGCCTGAGAATGGTATTCTTTCGTGTGGTTTGAAATAATTTCTATAGCTGCTTCGAATTTGCGATCTTGGTGTTGCGAAGGATCCCCCACGTAATACTTTCTGGTTAATAGCCCACTTGTCTGTATACTCTGAAAATTTAGATCTAAATCCAGGATATAAAGTGTATTCAGATGATGTCCATTCCCAAACATCTCCTATCATTTGGTAACATCCATAATAACTCCTCCCTTCGGGATATGACCCGATTGGGGAAGGTGCCCACTTCCACGATTCTAACAAATTTGAAGTAATGTCAGATGGAAATTTGTCACCCCATGGATATAGTCGCTTATTTTTCTCATCATCATCCCAGCTTGCCGCTTTTTCCCATTCTGCCTCAGTCGGTAACCTCTTTTTTGCCCATTTAGAATATGCATCTGCTTCATAGTAACTCACGTTTGTAACAGGCTCATTTGGCTCAATTTTGTTTAGACCTCTAAAATCCTTTTTGTACCATTCTCCATCGATCTTTTGCCAGTATAAAGGTGAGTTCCATTGTTTTTCCCTCACAAGATCCCAACCATCAGATAACCAAAACTTATAATCTTCGTATCCCCCTGCATCTATGAACTCCTGATAATCTTTATTTGTCACAGGGTATTTGTCAATTTCAAATGAATTCAGATACGTTTTATGCTCTGGGATTTCGTTGTCGTAACAAAAATCATTTCCCGAAAATCCAAGTTCGTACAGTCCTCCGGGTATCTTAACCATACCAGGGTCAATATCAATTTCTTTACTCAAATTAGTACTACTCATGAATTTTGGTTCATAATTATCAAGCGGATCTTCAAATTTTTGGAAGTAATGTTGGAGATCATAAACTATTAGTTCTTGGTGTTGCATTTCATGCTGATTAGCCAGTTCTATATCATATGCCAAAGTACGCGTCATCAAGCTATTCCTTTCCATGTTGTCCAAAAAATTTAGAAACAAATCTTCAATCAAGGCTCTGTATTTTAGCGTCTCAGAGACCTTTGGTCGCGGGAATTTTCCTCTATCGGATTTTGGCAATATTTTACTGTAACGTTGATAGTATGAGTTGAGATAATCTGTATTTATTGAATTAGCGTCTATGTTCTGCCTGTATTTTTCTAGAATTTTTTGAAAAAACCATGTGACGTGGGCTATGTGCCAATTTGGGGTACTTCCAAACGAATCAGACTGCATTACTGCATCTTCTATTGAGATAGGTTGAAAAATATCTGAAGTAATTTTTCTCACATTTATAAAGTCCAAACGTAATCTCTTTACATCACTTGTTATAACCTGAGTCAATATTAGTCATAGATGAACATTACATAATTTAATTTTTATTCAAATTCTAGAATTTACTTCTAACTATGGCTCGATTTCAGGTATTATTTTGCATACACGCATGAAACATTCTTATAGTTTGTAAATCCAGGGCTAGGAAATGTTTATGATTTTCTCTTTTCCGTATTGAAATTATCTTTCATTTTCTCTGCAGAAGCCATCATTTCGTTCCTCATCCTTTCGGCTGAAGCCATCATTTCGTTCCTCATCCTTTCGGCTGAAGCCATCATTTCGTTCCTTGCGCTCTCAAATGCCGCGGTTGTCTCCTTGCTGATCATCCCACTCATTTTGATGAAGGAATTAGTCATTGCTGTCCCCATTTCTACATTGTCTTTGATTTGATTTGATGCCATCTCTACATTGTGTTTGATTTGATTTGATGCCATTTCAATATTTTCTTTGATAAGTCTACTGAATGAATCATTGTCTTTACTCATGGCTTATTTTAAGAGATCAAGATTAATTAACTTATCACTAACAAATACCAAATTTAACAGAAAACCTTAAACAAGAAGTGGAAGGTAAATTTGGTACTAATGGTTGGTATTATCTTTCTGTATGAATTTCAAATTATAGCATACCCTATGCTATTATCATACATTCATAAAATGCAGACTCATTATCTGGGATAACCGTAATAAGGTGCTTTATTCTTAACTATGGAATAAATTATGCCATCCTCTTTGCGTGTGAAAGAAAGAGAATTTATCAGAGACCTTCTGGAATGGAACATAGAAAAGCTACACAAAAAATACACACCCAGCTATAGAAGAATTCTAAAATACAGGCTTTTACAAAAGAGAAGGTTCTTGGCAGAAGATCTTCTCTTGATCAATTCAGTATTCGATAAACTACAAACCATCTAAGGAAATCTTTATCAGTACCACAACATCCACGGATTCTCAATTTACCAAATGTTAGTATCATGGTTCAATTTAAGACTATGGAGTCAAAATATCATGATCTTAGTTAGGAGCGTATTATGCTTCTAATGTCAATCAAATCTCTCATTATTGCGCTTGCAGTTTCTATTCCTCCTGCGCCCTTACCGATTATTGTTTGCTGACCTGAGTGTTGACATGTAAAAGTAATAGCATTAAGGATACCATCCACGCATATTGGATCTTTCATAGAGACTGGCTTTGGTTCTACTACCAAATTTTTTCCATCACAGCTTGCAATTAGCTTTATTGCATTACCTTTTTTTCTTTCATTTACAACTTGCGAGGGCTTTACATCTCTTATCCCTACTCTTCGGACATCCTTCATAGTTGATTTCATATTCATTACGAAATTTGATGCAATCACCAATTTTGCGACTGCATCAAAACCATCGATGTCAAGTGTTGGGTCTTTTTCGGCATAACCTTTATCGGAAGCATCTCGAAGGGCTTCGGAAAAATTTAGGCCTTCATACATTTTGCTAAGAATATAGTTTGTTGTGCCATTAAGGATTCCCTCAAATGAGATTATTCTGTCACCATTTAAGCACCTTTTAGCAAATTCCAAAATAGGCGTTCCCCCTCCTACAGTTCCACTAAATTTAAAGGCAATTCTATTATATTCTGCAAGTTCTATCAGTGAGGGAAATTCCAAGGCAAGAGGACCCTTATTTACTGTAATGACATTTTTGCCAGACTTCATTGCTGAAATAATGTGATTTTTTCCGGGTTCACCGTCAATAATGTTCGTCGGGGTTAGCTCGATGACAACTTCTGCTTCCATGTTCTCAATTACATCTAATATCTCTGGAGGGTTTCCCGTTATTCCATATTGTACTACAGAATTCTTTTTCTTTTTTACATTTAAGAGTCTGTCCAAATCTAGGCCTTGGTCACAGGTAACAACTCCCCCATTGTCTGCACATGCTACGACTTTGGGTTTTATTCCATAGTCATTATACAGATCTGTCGAATGTGATAACAATAATTTGGCGAAGCTCTGACCAACAACTCCAAAGCCTAACAATATCAGTCTCAATTACTCTAGTATCTAAAATATCCGGTTAAATAAGTTTGAACCTATCTAAATTAGTTCCTCTTTTTTATTTTGCCTGTTATTCGCTATCTCAAATTTCTCAGCTATTCATTACTTGTACTAAATCAATGATGCACAAAATGCACATTTTTTGACATTCGCAATTTAATACATTTTCTACAGAATTTGCTCATGTATTACCAAAGGTTCATTGCATTAATAAAACTAGACTGCATGGAGATGAAAGAATTTGTCTAGAGGATTTGCAGTTTTCATATTCTGGTTGATAGGCTTTGGAGTTGGTTTCGCAGGATACATTTCACTTCCCGGAATAGCAGACTGGTTTACTACTTCAATGCCGCAATTTATTGATCAAGCTGTAATAGGGGCACTAATCGCAGGAATGATCGGATCTGCAGTCAGTACATTTACTGTTGTGACTTGGGCTAACAGGGCAAGCTAGAACTACTAGAATACTCCAGTATTTTTTTTCACTAACATATTATCTCAATACTAGTCTTTACTCCAAGTTATTGTTTGAAAGATTTGAAAAGGATTAAAAATGTCTGAACGTTTCTAATCAGTATATGTACAACGGGGAGTTAGAAGTACAGGCTAAAAGGAAGACATTAGCCGTTTTGCATGATGAGATTACTCACATTTTAAATGCGGCCCGCGATTTGTCCTCATTAACTGATTCTCTAATAAAGGGTGTAAATAAAGAGACTGAACTGTCGCTGGATAGGATGAAAAATGCTGGAGAAGAGGTAGAAAATCTCAGAAGAAAGATGACCAGGGAAATCTCGGATACGGGAAGTCTAATGGTATATAGAGAAGATGTTCTTAGAACGGCCTATATTATTGACGATATAGCTGGATATATTACAGGCATTGCATTCAGACTTGCGAATATCAAGATTTCCACTCTAAAGAAAGGCAAATTCGATGAGGACATAAGTGAACTAATCAATATGGTTGTAGAAGCAATTTTCAAGTTAAATGAAATGGCACGAGCACTAAGCATCAATCCATCTACCACGATAGAACTTGCTCAAGAAGTGCAGAATATTGAAAGAAAGATAGACAATTCTTACAGAAAGGTGGTTATAAAGGCACTAAATGAAATTCCAATTACGAAGGATCTTCTTTTAGTCAAAGACGCAGTAGAAGGGATCGAGGGGATGGCAGACAAATGTCAGGCCGCATCTGATTCTCTCACAATACTTGCTCTGAGTATGTGATGGACACTTTTTCTGGCACTCTAGTAGAGAGCAGAATAATCATATGGGATATTGATGACTCCAGGTCCATATTTTCTCTAGGATATTATGGAAAACCTCTTGGGATCTATAAACCAAAAGGAATTGATTTTGAAACACCCCTTATCTTAGATTTGATTGAAGGATGTTACTTGGTAGAGTCGAAATTACTTACAGTAAATAATGTAAGTGGAAAACCAATTATTTTAAAGGAAATGAAAGAGATTTGCAGAAACCAATATGTGGATTTTGACATTAAATATTTGGTGTTCAAAAAATTAAGAGATGAAGGGTACATCGTTTCTCCTGGGATCAAGTTTGGCTGTGATTTTGCTGTATATGAGCATGGTCCAGGAATCGACCATGCCCCATATCTGGTCCAGGTAGTGGACAATCAGCAAGACATCACAGCTACAGGGATTGTTCTAGCTGGAAGGTTAGCAACAACTGTGAAGAAGCAATTTATCTTGGCAATTACATCGATGAAACCCAGAAAGGTATACTTTCTCAGTTTCGATTGGTGGCGGGCCTAAACCTACTACAAACTATTAGATATTTAACTCGACTCAAAAGGAGAAAATGTTAACACTGCTACACAGAAATAGTCAATTTTAGAATTGTAATCCAGTATTCAGTAAACAGTGATCAATACTTTTGAATAATCTGAATCATGCTTACTTCTTTGTCTTTTATTCTTATGCAGCCCCTATTAGTAATAAATCTGGGGTTTGAGCCGATATCGTTGTTATAGTATTCTTCACGTTCCAAACTTAACGTGCCGATAGGAACTGCCTCGGCATTCATACCGATTTGATTCATCCTCGAAGCAAAAGTTTCGTTCAGATTTTCTATTTTGATGGTTTCAGGTTCTTCGACTTCGTGAGAACTACTATTGTCTGTGGTATGCGCTTCATTCATGCTTGTGATATTTTCACCACTTCTAATTAAATTATTTGAAAAATCATTACTACTAATTTTTATAAAATTTTCAATTTCTTAATTATCAAGTTCGGCCCCCTCGCTATATTTAATAATGTATTTGATATGCCTTCAACCTATGCGTAAAGGAGATGGACTCGTACTTGGATGATTCTAAGTTTACTGGCAAAGTTGTAGTAGTCACAGGTAGTGGAACAGGAATAGGCCAGGCCATTGCAAAGAAATTTGCTGAAAACGGCGCAAGCATAATTTTACTTGGGAGGAGAAAGGAACCTCTAGAACAAACAAGTTCTGAATTACGAAAGATTATGAATAATAATGGAAGCAATGGAAAAATTCGAATATTCCCAGGGGTTGATGTCTCTGATGAAATATCTATAACAAACATGGTCTCTACAATAGCAAAGGAGATTGGACCAATTGATATTCTTGTAAATAACGCAGGAGTATCCGGACCTGTAAAGTTGTTCACGAATTCTAATTTTAGTGAATTTAAGGAATGCGTGATGATTCATCTAACTGGTACATTTTGGACAACTTTAAAGTGCATTGAGAATATGCAAAAGGATTCCAAAGTTATTACAATTTCTACCTTTTTTACTGAGGAAAACAAGTATGAGCAAAGACCGTACAGATTTAGAACTCCCTATACAAGCGCACAAGGAGCAAAGAATAGGTTGGCCGAAGCATTTGCATGGGAACTAGTACCTAATGGAATTCAATCCGTCGCGACAAATCCGGGACCAGTTCACTCAGACCGGATCTATAAGACAGTATATCCAAAGGCAGCCGCAGAATTCCTTCGAATAGGAGGCTTTCCGGGATTGTCATCTATCGAAATAGAAAAGACATTACATCGACTCTTGAGTGTCTTGGGAGAGGACCAATCACTCATTGACAAAGAAATGGAATTGGTTCTGAAAGATGTACTTGGCGAGAGAACAAAAGATCAGGCCGATAAAGAAAAACTAACTTCAACGCTTAAGGAGATTTTGTCAAAGACTCAAGAAATCGCTGAAAAAATACAATTGAACACAAAGAAAATGATTGTTGACAGAGAATTTCTTTCACAGGATCAAGTGGCAGATATGGTTCTCAATCTATCATCTGAAAAAATGAGCAAGCTATTGAATGGCAGGGTAATCCCAAATGACAGAGTATTTTATCCAACACGGCCGATAATAGGAACATCCATTCGTCAAGTAGGTGTTGATATTTCAAATAAAGTGATCACTCTTGTAGTAAACTCGTCGGCAGAAAAAGATCTTAGCCGAGCAAAAATCATAGCAAATTCACTTGTAAACAGTATCAAGCAGCTGGTTATTCTTACAAGAGATGCCAAGGATTTGAGTTATTTCAAAGAGTTCCATGCCCATTCGGTAAGTCTTTCAGATGAGGATTCAGTGAGGAAAATGTTTGATGTGATTTCAGAAAAATTCTCTGCAATGGATGGGGTGGTTTTATTGACTGGAGAGCACGATTATAATGTTGAACTGAGATCCCTTGACAGAAAGCAATGGGATCAATTAGTAGAGGACTATCTGCTCGTACCTGCATTAATAACCAGAGAATCTGCAACCCATATGGCACCAAAAGGTTCAGTTAGCGAACCCGCCTTGTTTAAGGGATCAACTGGATCAATAATCATAGTTGGTCCGGATTCTCCAATTGGAGATAAAATATCAGGTGTGGTTCGAGCAAGATCAGAAATCTTTAGGGGGGCATTGAGACCTTTCAATGCAACAGTCAATCAGGAATTGCGTGACGTCATAAAATCTGACATAAGGCAGTACTTGTTGCTTGCAGGAAATATAGAGGGTAGGGAACCTGATCAAGACAAAATTAGCAACATGATATTGAGTATTATCTCACAATCAGACAGTGGAAACAATCAAACAATATTTTATGTTGATGAATCATAAAGCAACAACATTAACAACGAAATGCAATAACGCTTTCGTGATTTGTTTCTATTTTATAAGAAAGCAAATTAATCCATAAGTGATAGTCTAATCAAATGACTGATAAATTCGTCTTAGACACCAGTGTGATAATTGAAGGGAAGGTTCCAGAAATCATACAAGATAAGATTGGACCAGACTCGAAAATTATCATCCCAATAGCAGTACTGGATGAGCTTCAAGCACAGGCATCGACGAATAAATCTCATGGGATAGAGGGTTTGCTTGAAATAAAAAAAATTAGGGATCTTTGTGAGGCTAAAAAAATAAGTCTTGAATTTAGTGGAATTAGACCTACTATTGAGGAAATTAGACTAGCCAAACATGGAAGAATTGATGCCATAATTAAGGACATAGCTCTTGACAACGGTGCTACTCTGATTACATGTGATTATATTCAACATTTGGTATCTGAAGCACATGGCATCAATTCAATGCATATCAGTTCTTATAAAGAAGAATCAAATCTACGATTTGAAAAATATTTTGACAATAACACCATGAGTATTCACTTGAAAGAAGACACTTTTCCTTTTGCAAAAAAGGGAGTGCCAGGTAACCTAAAGCTAGTTCAACTAGAAGAAAATAGACTATCTGCAGGAGAAATCCATGATATAACTAAAGAAATTTTAGAACATTCTCGATCAAAAAAAGGATTCATGGAAATAAATAAGAATGGAGCCATTGTTATTCAGTTAGGTAAATACAGAATTGCTATAACCAAAGAGCCCTTTTCAAGTGGACAAGAAATTACGATTGTAAAACCAATAGCCAAATTGACATTGGAAGATTATGGACTAAGTGAAAAATTATTAACCCGATTGACATCAGACGTTGAAGGTGTATTAATCGCAGGCCCGCCAGGATCTGGCAAGAGTACACTGGCAAGCAGCCTAGCCGAGTTCTATGTTTCTCAGAATAAGATAGTAAAGACGTTTGAATCACCTAGAGATTTACAGGTACCCAAAGAGGTAACTCAATATGGGCCACTCGAAGGAAGTTTTGAAAACGCAGTGGACATCTTGCTACTTGTGCGTCCTGACTATACCATATTTGATGAGATAAGGCGGTATAGAGATTTTCAAGTTTTTTCTGACATGAAGTTGGCCGGAGTTGGGATGATAGGTGTTATCCATGCTAGTAAACCTTTGGATGCGGTACAACGATTCATTGGAAGAATCGAACTTGGAATGATACCACAAATTCTCGATACCATTATTTTTATGGATGCAGGAATGGTAAAGAAAGTTTATGAAATTTCACTAACAGTCAAAGTACCCTATAAAATGACAGAAGCGGATCTTGCTAGACCGGTCGTAGAAGTCAAAGACTTTTCCACTGGTCAAACGGAATATGAGATTTATACATTCGGTGAAGAAAATGTCATAGTTCCGGTTGACCCAGAAGAGGAGGCAAATCAAAACAATATCTATAAACTTGCGGAATCAAAAATAAGAGATGTTATTCGCAGGTTTGATCCTAATCCAGAGATATCTATTATCTCAAATAACAAAATTAGGATCAAAGTCCAAAAAGACACTATTCCCAGAATTATTGGAAAGGGAGGAACAACCATAAGCGAACTTGAAGAGATGCTGGGTGTGAGAATAGATGTGGAGATGAAAACTGCTACTCTTGGCAAGGAAATAAATTTTGAAATAAACGAATCGGGTAACGGCGTTGTAATCAATCTAGATGAAAAAACAATTGGTACCAAAGTTAATCTTTACATTGATGATGAATTCATTTGTGCAAATCAGGTCGGAAAGAAATCAAGAATCAAGATAGATAAGAGATCTGAAGATGGCAGGAAAATACTAAATGCGATTATTGCAGGACAGAACATTAGAATATTTCAAATCGATAGTATATGATTGGTAACAGTTATGAAATATTGTCTAGTGTATTAGTCGACTCATAGACATAAAATACAGTCCTTCAACTTATTCGGTATATGGTGCCATCATCAAAGGAAAGCACATAAAGCAATCCATCTGGCCCTGTCTTTATGTCAGTTATGCCTTCAAAACCTTGCCCAATTAAAATAGAATCCAATTCTTCATCATTATCGACAACACGATCATCCAGCCCTGGAGCATCTAAAATAAAGTCCGTTCTTTCTTCATTTAATTCAAATCTATACAAATTCCCATATCCGAGATCGCCTACAAATGCATTATTAGAATATTCAATGCCTAGCTTATCGGAGTTTAAAAATTCAATATCAGTAATTCCAAAGGAGTCGACAAAGCTCAGAATAGGATCCTTGTAGTTTGAATTTGGAATGGTTACCAGATCACTTTCTGCGACACCGCTATCTGAAATTGGCCCCATTACAAGTTTCCAGCCACTATTAAATCCTGGACTCACTAAGTTTATTTCATCATACGACTTTTCACCATTTTCTGTATCCCATAAAGTTCCGCTTACAGGATCCACGCCAAGTCCAAAACTATTTCTTATACCATAAGCATGATACCAATTTATCGGGTCGCTGGGATTGTCACCTTGGAAAGGATTATTAGGTGCAGCTGAACCATCATTTGGGTTTGTCTTCAAAATTGCTCCGCTAAAATCTGGATCAGGTCCATCTACAATATTCTGATCTTTACCATTCCTTTGCAACTCTCCGGTTACTGAATAAAGATATCCATCTTTGCTAACGGCTAATTTTCCACCTTGATGGTTGGTTGCAGGCGTTCCTGGAAGATCCATAAACACTTCCTCATTAGTTAGTTCTGCTCCAGATCCAAGTGAATACTTGTATATCCTATTTATTACCTCACCATCTCTAACAGTCGCATAAAGAAATATACTTTCACCAATTCTTTCTACTCCCAATAGTCCCCGTTCATTCTTATTGTCAACACTTAGCGATACCAATGGTTGACCTTGAAGCACCCCATTACCTACTAGTCTAACATTTCCATCTTTCTCCAGAACAAGAATATTATTTTCATCTAGGAATAACATACTTGTTGGAGATGCAAGGCCACTAACAAAGGATTCAACCTGCAGGTTGGGATCTTTTAATGTTGGCTGCGCATATAGCAAATTATTTTGCAAGAGAATCACGAGTGATATCAGCGTTATAGAAAAAGCGAGTAATTTTTTCATATCCTGAAGAGAGTATCTCTGTAATTATTATGTTTTGCCTACAGATATTTCTTTTAACTTTTATACTCAAGTTTCCTCTGACAATATACCATCTACCAGCAATATAGTTCTAAGTTGTCTTGCTAGGTCAGTAACCGTTACAATACCAATCACTTTCCCGTCTGAAACTATGGGCAACCTACGTATTTTATGATTGACCATTCTTTGTACAGCTACCTCCACTGGAGTATCTGGGCTAGCGTACGTCTGTATCTTTGACATTATTGTATCTACTTTAACTTTGGAAGATACTAGATCCTTTGTACAGATTTTCTTTACAAAGTCCTTTTCAGTGATTATCCCGACAGGAACGTTTTCTCTTTCAACTATGAGTGAGCTTATTCGTTTTTCAGTCATGATTTTTGCTGCTTCATGAGCAGTGATTCCTTCATCGATTGAAATGACATTTTTTGTCATTATATCCTGAACTCTGTCGTTCAATATTCATTCTAAATAATCATCAAGATAAAAACTTAAGTCCGTAGCATCAAAATCGTATTTTAGCCTTCCACATTATTCATTGCGGCTTTATTATGCGAAATACCTTACAAATAAATTAAAATTACTAGTAAGAAACAGCTAGGATAGATTTTAGGTGAGGACAGGAATAGTAGTTTTTCCAGGGAGTAATTGTGATCGAGATGTACATCATGTTCTAAATGACGTTATGGGAATTAAAGCTCAGTATATTTGGCATACAAAAGAATCAATTGACAATTATGATGCGCTGATTTTACCAGGAGGATTTTCATATGGAGACAGGCTGCGAGCAGGTGTAATAGCAGCTCAAAGTCCAATAGTAGAAGCAATAAAGAAAAAGGCACAGGAGGGCTTACCTATTCTTGGCATTTGCAATGGTTTTCAAATACTCGTTGAAGCTGGCTTATTGCCCGGTGCCTTAGTGAAAAACGTCAAACTAAAATTTTCATGCAAGTGGTTAAAAATGGAAGTATTAAATGTCAATACACCTTTTACAAACATGTTCAGATTAAACGATGAGATACAAATCCCCATTGCGCATGGCGAGGGCCGTTTTGTTATAGGTGATGATACACTTGAGGAATTGAAACAAAACAATCAGATTGTTTTCAAATATAAAGATCAGAATCCAAACGGTTCTACAGAAATGATTGCAGCAATATGTAGTAAAGAAGGAAATGTGATGGGACTTATGCCACATCCAGAGAGAGCATCAGAACCAATTTTGTCACCCAACCAAACAAATAGTAATGCAGGTCTGATATTTCGTTCATTAAAAAAATTTTTGTCGTCGCATATAAAAAACTAAATTGAGGATAGAGAATGCTTACTAAATCTGAAGAAATTTACTTGTTAAAAAAATTAGGGAGGGAGCCTAATCTTTTGGAAATTGATATGATTGACGCGGAATGGTCGGAGCATTGTTCATATAAATCGTCAAAAAAGTATGTAAGATCATTACCATCACGTGGTAAAAGAGTGATAGTCGGTCCAGGATATGATGCGGGAGTGCTCGATATTGGAGATGACGATGTTGTAACAGTTCATATTGAAAGTCACAATCACCCATCCGCAGTTGAGCCCTACGGTGGCGCTGCCACAGGCGTAGGCGGAGTCATAAGGGACATTATTTCAATGGGAACCAGACCTGTGGCCCTACTTGATGCACTGAGATTCGCCTCACTTGACAAGGTGAATGAGACATCAAAGTCAAAATGGTTGTTTAGGAATGTTGTGAAAGGGATAGCAGATTATGGGAATTGTATTGGGATACCAACAGTAGGAGGCGATATTGAATTTGATAATTCCTTTAAAGATTATTGTTTAGTTGATGTGGCTGCAATAGGACTTGGTAAGAAAAGTCAAATTATTTCCAACCACGCAGACGAAGGTGATCTAATAGTCTTAGCAGGAAATCCCACTGGAAAGGATGGAATCAGGGGAGCGTCATTTGCGTCAAAATTACTCGAAGATGAAGAAGATAGGTCGGCTGTTCAAATTCCTGATCCGTTCTTGGAAAAATTATTGATCGAAGCTACGATTGAGGCTACGCAGAGGAATTGCATTAATGCTACAAAGGACCTTGGAGGAGGAGGATTGTCTTGCTGTCTGTCTGAACTATCACATCTAGTTAATAAAGGATTTGAAGTCGAGCTGACCGCCGTGCATACCAAAGTGGCGGATATTACGCCAAACGAGATCATGATTTCAGAATCTCAAGAGAGAATGGTATACATCATAAATAAAAACAAGATGTCAACATTTAATGAAATTTTCACCAGACATGGTATAACTTTCTCCATAATTGGTAAAGTACATGGTCAAGATAATCTCAAAATCTTGGACAATGGAAACCCTATCGCTAGTTTATCTTGTAATTTAATGGTCAATGCTCCGCTTGCTAAATGGAAATCAAATAAGCCAAATCATGTAGGTAAGCTAAAAACAAAAATCAAGTTGAAAAATCTAGACAATTACAACGATATGCTGTTAAGATTGCTTGCTAATCCAAATATTGGTAATAAAGATTGGGTCTACCAGCAATATGATCACGAAGTTGGATTGAGAACGATAATAAAGCCCGGTGCTAATGCATCAGTCATTAGAGTAAATGACAACAAGTTTGTGTCAATTAAATTAGATGGAAATTCTAAACACTGCTATTTTGATCCTTATCAAGGAATGTTAGGATGCTTATCTGAGTCATGTAGAAACATTGCATGTACTGGAGCACAACCCATTGGCATCATGGATCACCTGCAATTCGGAAGCCCTGAAAATCCATACATCTATTGGACTTTCATAAAATCAATAAAGGCAATTATAGATTTTTGCAACTATATGAAAATTCCAGTTGTTGGGGGCAAAGTGAGCTTTTATAATGAAACAACAAATTCCCCTATTAAACCGTCACCAGTAATTGGTACTATTGGTCTTATCAGTGACCAATCTCACATAACTAACAATATACCAAGTGCGGGAAATAAGTTGTTCATTTTAGGTCAAACAAGAGAAGAATTGGGTGGATCTGAATACTTTGAGTTAATTGACCATGCAGAATATGGAAGAGTACCTAAGGTTAGTTTGAAAAATGATCATAAAAATAGATCAGCTGTACTAGATTTGATAGAAAAAGGACTAGTTGACTTTGTACATGATTGTTCCAAAGGCGGAATTGGAACGGCACTGGCTGAACTAGCCATTCTTGGAAATATAGGAATAAATGTAGATTTGAAAAAAATACCAAATAGCTGTACACGTAATGACCTTTTGCTCTTTTCTGAAAGTCACTCCAGATTCCTGATAGGGAGCAGTAATCCTGACAAGCTTAAGAGATTCATGAGAAAAAGAAAATGTAGTTTTTCCGAAATAGGGGAAACTGATTCTACTTTGACTCTAAATATCCACAATTCTGGTAAAGAAGTAATAAATTTATCAATCGAAAAATTGGCCAATAAGTATAACACAATGAATGGCACGATGGATGGCATCTAGTCACAAATTTATGTGGAGTAAATTTTAATTAAATCCATCTGGAAGAATTGATAGTTAATGGTTCATGAAAATTGTGGCGTCATTGGTTTTTTTTCACTGAATGGCCATAATGTGATACCTTATGTAATTGATTCCTTAAGGGCATTACAGCATAGGGGCCAAGAAGCATGGGGGTTTGCCGTTCCATCAAAGCCACCGTATAAAAGCTTGGGCTTAGTGTCGGCTTCAAGAAATTTTAAGAGCATTATCAAAAAGTTCAATTCTCAAGCTGCTATCGGTCATGTTAGATACTCTACTTTTGGAAAAAGTAATTTGGACAATGCACAACCATTAAAAATAAAAGATCTTTGCATTGCTCATAACGGTACAATAGCAAATGTGGAAGAATTGTCTAACATGGTAGGAGGTTGCACCTTTTCGCCACAAACCATGACGGATACATTGCTAGCGGCACAAAGATTGATGATGCATCTAGAAAAGAATGACAACATGGTTGAGGCTTTGCGTGTATTGAAGGAGGAAATGATAGGATCTTTCTGTTTTACTCTGTTGACTGATGATGGTTCTGTTTATGCAGTTCGCGATACACGTGGATTCAGACCATTAGTGTTGGGCCATATTGAAGAATCCAACACGTATATGATATCTTCAGAATCATGTGCTATTGATACTGTTGGGGGTAAACTTCTTGGAGACATCCAACCCGGTGAACTGCTAAAGATCAGTTCAAAAGGAATTGAAAGACAACAATTTTCCACTAGCGAATATCATTCTCATTGTGCATTTGAATTCACATATTTTGCCCATCCAAGTAGCACTATTGAAGGCGTCAATGTATACGAAGCAAGGAAAAAAATGGGACATTATTTGGCAAAAAAATTTCCAGTTAAAGATGCAGACGTTGTTATACCAGTCCCAGATTCGGCTAGACCTGCTGCTCTCGGATATGCCGAAGAATTAGGAATTCATTTTGAAGAGGGCTTATTGAAAGACCGATACAGGAAGAAAGGCTCTATGAGAAGTTTTATTGAACCTTACCATGGAGAACGGATCGAGATTAACAAGGGAATTGTTCCGATACCGGAAGTAATCAGAGGAAAAAACGTAGTGGTCATAGATGACAGTATAGTTAGAGGTACTAGTTCCCAATCCATCATAAAGATACTTCGTTCAGCAGGAGCATCGAAGATCTCTCTAATAGTTACTTTTCCTCCAATAAAATATCCATGTTACGCGGGAATTGATTTTCCGTCACAGGATGAACTCTTGGCATTCCAAAATCAAAATAACGAGAATGTTGACATTGAATCTGAGGTTGCGAAGAGTCTGGGTGCAGATAAAGTAATTTACAATGATACAGTTACCCTTGCACAGGCAATTGGAATTGATGAAAATGAACTTTGTTTTTCATGCTCTAACGGAAATTACAAGCCATTAGGTATAAAGCCCGTTTTTAAGACTCGAGCTGAAGTAAAGGGAGATTTGGAAAATTGAATGAATAGGAAGGAAAATGTTTTCTAACAATAATTGCTCAACTGCTTAAATATTTGAAAATGCAATTATTGTAGATTTGAAAAGAATTTATTTGATTCTTATTTGCATTGCTGGAGTTGTATCTGTGACTTTTGTGTCATATTTGATTATTCAATATTATCAGCGTCCAGACTATTCATTGGAGATTGACGCTATGAGAGAAGACCAATCTCTTTTCACAAATAGTAGGATCATAGTTTCAAATGTAGGAAAGAAACCAGTAACAAATATTTTTGTCGATTATGGTATTAAAAATGAAACTATCCTGAATATTAATCCTGGAGAGAAAATTTCGCTTTCTCCCCCAGAAGGAAGTAACTTAAATCTTGTCAAGATAGTGGCTGACAATGGCATAAACATAACGTCAGGTTATAGAACTCCTATAAAAATGCCAGGAATGATGGGCTCGTAAAAATTGATACTGTATTTTCCAATTTCTTGATCAGGTCAATTTCATTACAATGTATTGGTCTGCAAGACCGATTGTAACTTGGATCTATTTCATCAGAAAGATTATCAAAACAGCAAGACATTAAAATTACGGCAAGTTAGTTTTTTTATATTGAAAAATTCGGCATCCAAGGCTTTATGTCAAGAGATAATTAAGGTTGATTCATCAATAAGATCTGCGGGAATTACTAATGAAGACGGCGTAATATTACACATCAGTCATCGCAAAGGTATCAAACCTCTCCTTTCTTCAGAAGAAAGAGCTCAGTATGCTATCACTGCGGCCACAAGGCAATTTACAAGACTCAGATGGGAAGTCTTGCTTGGCAAAATACAGTACGCAAGTTCACATTATAGCAAACTCATACGAGCCACAATTCCCGTAACCGATGATAATAGGAAATTATCATTTGTGATAATACTTTCTCTTGATGCAGGAACAGACAATTTTCATGAAATAATAGTAGAAAAGATAATTCCACTAATAAAAGAAAGGAGACCTGACCTGAAATCCTGAGCTGGCAAGTAATAATTTTTTTAACTTTTTTTTTCTACCCATTACTATTTTGCAGAGAAACCACCATCAATAGTCAAAGTTGTGCCTGTGATCCAATTAGCATCATCAGAACACAGATAGGCAACGGCACCTGAAATATCGCTAGTATTTCCTATTCTTCTTAATGGAAAAGACGATTCAAGCTGTTCCTTAGATTTTTCATCTTGCAAATAAGGCTCAATCATTGGACTTCTAATTGTAGAGGGTACAATGCAATTGCATCTAATACCATATGGACCATACTCAACTGCAATACTTTTGGAAAACATTATGATACCTGCTTTAGTAGCACCGTAAATTGAAAGCGGAACATTAGGTATAGCTCGAATTCCCAACAAGGAGGATATATTAATAATATTTCCACTTTTTTTCTCCATTACAATTGGTAATACTGCTTTTGTCATTTGAAATGTACCGATTAGATTTGTTGAAATAAGATTGTCCCACTGGTTCTCATTCATCATGTGAAATGGGATTGGATCATTAAGGACTCCTGCATTATTTACTAGCACATCCACAGTATCAAAGGATGAAATTGTTTGTTCAATTACATTTAGCACCTCTGCCTCCTTTGTAATGTCCGCGCTTACGGCCAGTAAACTATTAGAATCATCATTATCTGAAATAACTTTTGTCAATTTAGAACGATCTCTTCCCACCAGAGTTACTCTGCATCCTTCCTTTACTAGGCGTTCAGTAGTTGACCTTCCGACTCCTCCTCCTGCACCCGTTACAATAGCTACCTTTCCTTTAAGACTCATATCAATTAATACAACTATAAACTTTTAAAGTTTAAAGAAGCACTAGATACTTTAAATTTCCAATAATTTTCTATTGTATCGATGAAATCCTCGTTTGATAAATCTCGACTCTCACCGAATGATATTACATTGGGAATTATAGGAGGTGGACAACTTGGAAAAATGATAGGTATTGAAGCAAAAAGGATGTCCCTGAAGGTTGCATACTTGGATCCCGATAGTACTTGTCCTGCTTCGACAATTGCCGATGAATTGATTGTCAGTGATTATAAGGATGAGAAATCGATTTTAGAGTTAGCGCAAAATTCTGATGTACTTACCTATGAAATAGAGCTAGCAAATTCTTCTGTTCTTAAGGATCTTGAATCTAAGGGCCTCCCGGTTCACCCATCTCCGGGTGTGCTAAATACCATACAGAACAAGCTAAGACAAAAGAAATTCCTTAAATCAAAAAGAATACCAGTTCCAGAGTTTGAGGAAGTTACCTCAATCGAACAAGCAAGAAAAATTTGTAAGGAATTTGATTATCCATTAGTGCTTAAAGCATGTGAAGACTCCTATGATGGAAGAGGAAATTATTTGATTAGATCATCAGGTGATGTTGAAAAAGGAATTCGATATTTTGAAGGAAGAAAATGCATGATAGAGAAGTTCATTCAATTCACTAAGGAAATCTCTATTATGGTCGGCCGCAATACCAGAGGACAGATTGCGTCTTTTCCAGTAGTTCATAACATCCACATTAACAATATCTTGGATACTACTATCGTTCCAGCTGGAATCAGTAGCAGAATAGAGGCGAATGCAAGATCCATCGGAGAAAAAGTAGTAAAGTCATTGAAAGGGGTGGGTATATTTGGTATCGAAATGTTTCTGGTGGATAATAAATTAATGATAAATGAAATTGCTCCAAGGCCACACAACTCTGCCCATTATTCAATTGAGGCCTGTAGTGTTTCTCAATTTGAGTCACATATCAGAGCAATACTTGGTCTCTCATTAGTAAAACCCCGTTTGATGTCACCGGTTGTTATGACAAATATTCTTGGAATCCCCAATTATAGTGGAGAGTATTCGCTTAATGGAATTGACAAAGCACTCGCCATACCTGGTATGAAACTGCACCTTTACGGAAAGAGAATAACAAAACCGCAAAGAAAATTAGGTCATTTTACAATCACTGCAGAAAGTACACAGGAAGCGTTATCTAGAGCTAGGCAAGTAAGGAAAATATTAACAGTGGAGAAGTTACGTGGAAACAAGAAAAAAGAAGAATAAGCCACTTGTAGGGATAATCATGGGAAGCGATTCTGATCTTAGGATAATGAATCAGGCCTCTGAATTCCTAGACAAAAGTCATGTTCCATATGAAATGCAAATAGTTTCAGCTCATAGGACTCCAGAACTAATGTTTGATTACGCCAAAACAGCAGAAAGGAGGGGTCTTAAGGTCATAATCGCCGGTGCTGGTGGGTCTGCGCATTTACCTGGCATGATTGCTTCGTTGACTACACTGCCTGTGATTGGTGTCCCTATTGAGAGCCATAACTTGAAGGGAATGGATTCATTGCTTTCAATAGTTCAAATGCCTAGTGGGATTCCCGTTGCATGTGTAGCAATCAATGGCGCAATAAATGCCGCAATCCTTGCATGTCAAATACTGGCGTTAAGCTCCAAAAGTATTGCGCATGATGTTGAAGAATTTAGAAAAAACCTACACAATAGTGTAATGAAGAAAAGAGAACGACTGAAAAAAAAATAATTGATAAAAACTAGAACTCTTGTCAGGAAATAATTAACATTGATATGTAAAAAATCACTGTAATTGCAAGTGATACCTTTGTGATATTCATTGACTTGTTCAAAGCTGAAGCGTAATTATCAAATTGATCTCGACCCATAAGTTTTACTTGTGAATAAGAATCCATATAAGTAAAGCTAGAAGGAATGGTCTTTGACATTGCCTTCTGAGAAATTTCAGAGAAGGCTTTTATAATATCTTTCTCATTAGTAACATTGCCTAATGCATAATAACCTTGACGAGTTCTTTTTCCTGAACTAGAGTGTGTATCAGATGAGCAGATTTCCAGCATGTTGATTCCTGCTGCCTTCAACTCCGCAAGAATTTGTGTGCGAAGTCCATTGACAAAGTTATTTGAGTCGGACCATCCAATGAGATGATCCTTATTGTTGATATTAACATTTAGAACACCAATACCTGCACCACCAAGTTCAATAAATTTGAATCCAGACGTTAATGAATTTGAATATCCAATTTTGTATGAATAATATTGTTGCCGTTTCAATTTTTTTAATAACAGTAAGGCAAGTTCAGTAAGAACTTCTTCATCATCTTCTGAGATCTTTTCCCCTAGTGCATTGTGCGCATCGGCAATCATTATATCCGAGTATCCAAAGTCTTTTGCGAATTGTTCAATTTTTTCCCGAATAGTATATGGGAGATCCTCCATCCCACCATCCTTTGAAATAATCATAAGAACATTAGACTTAAAGTCAATACAGGTTAAGGAGAAATCATTTGACTTTATCTGAGCTGGTAACGTACATTCTGTTCCGCTGTTCTTAATTTCTGATTTCTTTAATGAATCCAGGTATCTGTTGACTTCAATAGTGGTAGGTAAATTTTTTGAATGATCGGAAATACTATGTAAAACTATTGCACTATCTTCAAAGAAATTGAAAACCTTTTGAGGAAGATTACTTCCGCCGATTGGATTAAAAGGACCCGGATGGATATCAGGTAAAACAATGAAGACTTGTTTATCTCCTGCTCTTTCAAATTTTAAAAGTCTGGTCCTAATTTTATTTTCAGTAGATCTAGTGTCAAATATGTCCTCCATCTTTTCTTGTTTATTTTCGGTCCATGCAGATAGAAATGCTTGCAATACACTAAACGTACTTTTCAAGTAAGGGTAACCGGCTCTGTCTGCCAATACTGACCACACTATCCCTATAACAAATATCGATGTGCCAAAAATGAGCACATTAAAATGATATTCTGGATCAAATGAAAATGAGTATGGTAAGATATTCGTAAATAATATTACTGGTAGCACAAACGAAATTAGCATGGATCGAATAATTCTGGACCCAAAAACTGAAACAAAGATACCGTAGCGAAGACTACTCGCGATGAACATTCCGCCTAAACTATAAACAATAATATCTGAGTTTTTACCAAAAATGGTGTTTGCTAATATTCCCAACAGAATAGTTACTAACCATAGTGAGCTTGAAAAAGCTGCAACATGGATGACTTTTGTTATTTTATTTGTTGGTGTTCCTCTAAGAAGGAATAAATCGAAAAAAAATCCTGCGGTAGTTATCCCAATCGCTAAAAGCAAATGAATTACAAGCTCTACACTAGTATAGGAATAATGGTTTATGATAACTATTCCCAATGACGCAAATATTGCGATAATTGCAGAAGTCTTGTATGAAGATGGATTTATTAATGTAAAATACCATCTTCTGTGAATGTCTGTTACGCTGTCTTCACTTATCAATTAATGTTACTGGTTATGTTCTATACTGGGAAAACAATTCTAATTATAATCGAAATTCCTATTAGAGCACCAGTAATACCAAGTATTACTTCTGGTTTTACTTTCACTCCACGAGTTTCATCTTCAAAGAATCTTAACAATCCTGCGCTTGATGCAGGCAATGGTGCATTCTTTTTCTTTCCTTCACCCAATGTGAATATTCCTTGCTGTTTCATCTCTTAAATACATTCCGTTTTATTCGTAACTAAAATTAGATACTCTTAGTATTTAATCTAACAATTTAATTTTTTCTAAAATCCTAATATAATTATCGATGACTCTCAATCTTTGTTCTTCTTCGACTAAATTTTTATCTGATCCTATGCTATTTATTAAATCATTTAGTCTTTTTCTTATTTTTTCTCTCAATTTATCAGTATGATCGCTGTCAACAGATTTCGCTATTTCCTTTGTTGTATTATTTTCAAGAAGTGTAGTGTTCCCACAAATAATACATTTAATTTCGTTGTTGGTTCTAATTTGAATTCCGCTGCATTTGTCGCACGGTTCGGAAAGTAATGTTCCTCCACTAAGCAAGAAATCTGCTGCATTTTTCAGCTTTTTTCTATATTGATCATCAGATGTTGACATCCTATGAAACTAAACTTATTGTCATGCAAAATAAAGTCTTCTAAAGTATTTGCGGCAATTAATCCAGAATAATCATCTTAGATCTGGAAGGTAAAACTAATTTTTTCAAAATAATTTCAAATATTGAAACTTGTGCTGTAGCGGGCAAGGCTTAATAATGAGAATACATCAATGGAAATTAATTATAATATGGCGGTGATATGCAAAAAATGTGGACTACCAAACGATCTCTGTGCATGTGGCGAGCTGGATAAAGAAGACACTAGAATTGTAATAAGACTTGAAACTAGACGATTTTCCAAAACTACTACTATGATAGAAGGTATTGATCCAAAATTGAGCGACATACAACATATTGTGAAAGAACTAAAAAGTAAATTAGCCTGTGGAGGAACAGCTAAAGACGGTTTCATAATGTTACAAGGAGATCATAGAGAAGACGTAAAATCCTATTTAGTTAAGTTTGGATTTACTGAATCAGCCATTGAAGTTCAATAGCCAATTCCATATTAGTTTATTTTAGCATCTTAAGTTGACTTTGACATTTATTGTATTATTAATTTAATTGAAAAAATAAAATAAAAGTAAGATTTTGTAGGGTTGACTTTTCTAATTTACCAGTGATGTTTCTCGTCTGGAATCAGACCTATCTGACCTGATTCAAAATATTTGTCCAGTTCTCTTATCCAGCCTTCTTTTGCAGAACCACCGCCTAAGCCCTTTCTCCTCATATAGAAAGCAATTACTGCTAGCAAGAACACCGCAAACATTATTGTTCCAAAAATGTAGACCATTACATCATAGAACAAAGGATCGTACGATGGACCGATTTGACCGATTAGGCTATGTAGTGTATTTCCAATCACTGTAAAAAGTCCTTCAATTCCGCTCATTACCTATTAGCAAATTAATTCTATGATATATACATTTTGGTGAGACGGTTGAAACTGAGCCAAAAACCAATGCGAGAACAAGTGACAATACGAAAATCGAAAAGATAACAAAATCAATTACCATTTAATGTTTCACGTATTGAGATTGTAATGTAGGGAAGTTAAGATTAGCATTCATAGAATAGGTATTGAGTATAAAATAAAAAAATAGTAGTAAAGTAACACTAAGCGCTTACTGATCTTTTGCCCCTGCTCATCACTAAGAATGCAGCAGCTACAGCTCCGAATATTGCAACTATTGCACCTGTGTATATTGCAGCATCACCAATGTTTTTGCCAAAGAAAGCTGTTCCAGATCCATAAGCACCAGCTTGTTGAGCATTGGAAACTTTCTCTTTAGCTAGACGTAGCTGTTCTTCTACACTAAGTGCGCCGGTATCTTGACCTGTTGTATATTGTGCACTCGCTGTTTGATACAAGGTTAATGCTAAAGGTCCCATTGCAACTAGTACTGTTGCTATTGTAACGACGGTAAGTGAGTTCATTCTAAATTTGTAATTTTGAATCCAATTATATAACCTTATTGGTGTAAAAAAAAATTTTACCAAAATTTCAAGAATCTTTAATCCAAATATTAGGAATTTCTAGTTTAGATTTCATAAGTAACATTTAAGATGCTCGTTATTGATTCCTACTTAAATGGCTCGAATTCATGCTCATACACATGGAAAATCCCATTCAACACGCCCTATTTCGTATAATGCTCCGTCGTGGATAAATCAAAAGTCGGAATTATCAACTATCATAGTTCAACTCTCAAAAGATGGCCTCAGTCCTAGTGAAATTGGGATTAGAATGAGAGACCAATATGGTGTACCATTGATAAAACCCATTTTAGGAAAGGGAATAAACCAGCTTCTTGAAGAAAACAATTCTACACCAGAGATGCCTGAAGATCTAAACCAACTTGTACAAAAGGCCCTAGCCTTGCAAAAACATCTTAAAGTCCACAATACCGATAAGAGGAATATTCGATCACTCGAGTTAATAGAAGCAAAAATTCACAGACTATCAAAATATTACAAGAAGAAAGGAAAAATTCCGCTTACCTGGAAGTATGCTGCGGTAATTGCTCGACTTGAATAATGAATTAAATGGGCTATAGCGAATTTCATGATAATGTAAATTCGATTAGCGAGAAGATAAAGGATTTAGCTGACCATAGAAAGGATATTCTAATAGTATCAAATTCATCCAGCGATGGAACTATTTCCGCAAGTATACTCATCAAAGCTATTTGGAAGATGGGGGGAAAGGGAACAGCTCGCTTTTTGAATGGATTAGATGGGGAAATTCTTGCTAATCTAAAGAAGGAAGACCATGAATTCTATATCTTTTCGGATATTGGCTCAGGATTGTCAGAGCATTTTAACAAGCTATTTTCGGAGAACTGGATCATGTTGGATCATAAGAAAATTAGTCTAACTGAAATTGCCATAGATGATAATAGCGCTATTTTGAATCCGTGGAAGTATGACATCGATGGAGACAGAGAAATTACGTCAGGTGGTATTTCGTATCTTTTGGCGAAAAAAATAGACAAGTCATTTTCATATTACTCTCCACTCGCAATTGTTTCTGCGTTGGGGGAGTATCAGGATGTGGGCGACAAAAGATCTCTTGTTGGTCTCAACAATGAAATATTAGAAGATTCAAAAAAAGATGGCCTCATACAAACAGATATTGATCTATTGTTATCTTTTAACGAATTTCTTCCCATTCATGAATCCATCGCAAATACTTATGCCCCATACCTATATGGACTTACATCAAACAGCGACAAATGTCTGGACCTTCTTAAGAAGACAAATATTACTTTAAAAAAAGATGGTAGGTTGAAGACAATTAGTGATATTAATCAAGAAGAAAAGTTTCTCATATTAGAAACTATCAAGGACCACCTAAGTTCTCAAATTAACTCGAATATTGATAACTTGGAAAATATCTTAATAGGCTATACTTATGTACTTCCGGCTGAAGAACATGGCAGTCACTTATATGATGCGCGTAGATTTTCAGAATTACTGAACTCGTGCACCCTTAGCAATAAAATAGGATTGGGTATGAGTATATGTCTGGGAGACCGCTCGTCCGCTCTTGATGAGGCTGAAAAAGATACAAACGAATTCAACAATAATTCTCAAAGATTGATATCAAAAATACTCAAGGAGAAATGGAGGATTTTTGATAAAGGATTGTGTATTTTCATTAATGCCGATGGAATAGTTGAACCCGACTATATTGGTTATTTATCTAAGCTATTAGGTTCACATTATCAGTTCATGAATAAGGTGATAATAATGAAAACTGCGATTGATGAAAATTATTCAAAATATTTCTTTAGCTCTCCGTTAAGTGGAACTATAGACGTGCAACAAATGACAAAGGAATTATCAAAATCAGTTAGTGGAATTACTATGACATTTAATAATGCCGAAGGTCAGATTGTTATACCACCTGCACAAGAGGATTCTTTAATTTCCATTATTCAGAACCAAATCAAGAAGATCTCGAAATGAAAGAAGGATTTAATATCAAGTCTAGCATGAAAATAGAATTTAAAAGTGAAAAGGAGATAGATACTTTGATTAATGCATTGACACCAGATAATGTTTGTGTTCCAAAAGGACTAAAGATTGATATGAGATCAGAAAATAAATGCTTAATAATTGACATTCAATGTGAAAATGGATCAGGAACGTTCCTCAACACAATAGATGAATTACTAGAGCATATATCGTTATCAAGGGCAGTGACATCAAATGATTGATCCTAGAATTCTTAAAGAAAATCCAAAAACCATACGAGAAATGCTAGAGAGAAGGAAAGTTAGTTACCCACTAGATGAACTACTCGAACTTGATGGGAAGAGACGCGAACTTATAATAGAAACACAGAATTTGAGACATAAAAAAAATACACTATCACAAAGTATTGCAAATAAGAAGAAAAAACAAGAATCTGCGGAAAAGGAGCTTGACGAAATGAAAAATGTTGGAGAGATGATGAGTACTTCGGAATCTAAAAGGATTATGGTAGGAAAAAGATATGATGAATTAATATACAGCATTCCCAACCTGTTGCATGAATCTGTTCCAACGGGAAAAAGCGAAGATGACAATATTGTTGTCAGAACTCATGATCTTCACATGAAATCAAGTGCAAGAAACGATCATGTCGATCTGGCAAATACCCTCGGACTTATCGATCTTGAAAGAGCAGCTAAAATAGCGGGAGCTAGATTTTATTTTCTAAAAAAAGAAATTGTCAAGTTGAATCAAGCATTGATAAATTATGCTCTAGACTTTCTTGAAGGATATGGTTATCAATTGATTCAACCTCCTTTTATGTTGAAAAATGATGCAATCAAAGGATCCATTATAATGGATGATTTCCAAGATGTGATTTACAAAATTGAAAATGAAGATCTATATATGATAGGTACATCGGAACATGCGATGGCGTCTATGCACATGGATGAAATTCTAGATTCAAAAAAACTTCCATTTAGATACGCCAGTATTAGTCCTTGTTTTAGGAAAGAAGCTGGAGCGCATGGAAAAGACATGAAAGGTATTTTTAGAGTCCATCAGTTTGAAAAAGTTGAACAATTTGTTGTGTCAGATTCAGCGAATTCATTTGACGAGCATGAAAGGATGTTGAGTATCTCTGAAAGATTTTACCAGAATTTAGAAATACCATTTAGAGTTGTACTATTGTGTAGTGCCGACACAGGTAAGGTATCCTCAAAGACATATGATATAGAAGCATGGATGCCGGGACAAAATAAATACAGAGAAATCGGATCCTGCTCTAATTGTATTGATTTCCAGTCCAGACGTTTGGGTATACGTCACAGAGAAAAAGTCAACGAGGAAACTCAATTAGTTCACACATTGAATAGCACTCTTGTCGCAACTGAGCGAACTATGGTCGCCATACTTGAGAATTATCAAACAAGTAATCAAACAGTAATTATCCCAACGGTATTGAGAAAATACATGAGAGACATGAAGGAGATTAAATCAACTTAAATGTTTCTCATAAAGGATCAATTTTATGAAATTCTTTCACAAAACTTCAAGCATCTTTATTCAAATATTAATAATCAAATTTCAAAATTACTGCCCACTTGTAGAAATTGCCAGAATCTAATTATTTCAGTGAATATACTCTTGAAGTTTGTGAATAAGATCTATAAGTATTTTATACTTTATTGTACATTCAAAGGTAACGCTTCAACTGCAACTGGTGGCGGAAGTGTTGAGGTCCTGTCCCAATTACCAAATTCTTCCGACCATCGGTTGTAATTCTAAAGTTAAGATAAAATAAATGTGGAGTACAATCTTTGAGGACAGTGCATACTGTGGACTGCCTTTTTGACATAACATTCTGAAGTTATGGAATCTGGATTTCTCGCTCCAAAAATCTAATTCTCAAAATCTTCTTAGTACTTTTGGTTTGAGCAACTCGGGATGCTCTTTTAGACTACTTACAAGTGCCAACATTTTTTCCCTATCTTCGGGCAAATTGCCGCCAATAGAATATACGTTTGATGCATGATTGGCTCTAAAGACTATAGGAGAAATAGGATTAATCTCACTTAACAACAATTCAAGCTCGTTAAGTATCAATGAATCATCTAACGTTTCAAATGGTTCACTGAATTTTTTCATAAACTCATCGTAAACACCATCTTCTATAATTAACGTCAGGGCAGCCAAAAAGTTTGGTGATACCTCACTAACAACTCTGGCAGTCTCTTTTATGTGGTCAACTGAATATCTTTTTCCACCGATTCCTAGGATAATCATACATGATATTACAAAACCACTTTTTTTTGCCCTATTGCATGCATCTGTAATACTTTTTGAAGTAGCTCCCTTTGTTATCTTCTTGAGCAGTATATCATTTCCAGTTTCGATCCCAATATACAACATATCAAGACCTTTTTTGTTTAGCAAGGTCAACTCTGCAGGGGTCTTCTGTAGTAGATTTTTGGGCATTGCGTAACACGATATTCTCTTTAAATTCGGAAATTTTTCCTTGATATAGTCTAGAATTTGGACTAACTTCTCTGTACTAAGATTTATAGCATCTCCGTCTGCCAGAAAAATCCTCTCTGTTTGGGGAAACGATTTGGAAACAATATCTATTTCACTCATTATTTCTTCCCATGGCCGCTCAGAATATTCCTTTGTCCTATACATATTACAAAATGAGCACTTGTTAAAAGAGCATCCCAAAGTGACCTGGAAAATGATTGAATTAGCCTCTGATGGTGGCCTGTATAGGGGATAATCGTAACCCAGCTCAATCATTAATTATATTGTCAATATCATGCAATTTAACTTGTGTGGATGTGATAATATTTCTCAATGCACATATTTGATTTTATGGGATTACACAGCATACCCATTTTGAATATGAGATCAACGCCTGCGCACCAATTAATAAACCAAAAGTTCATTCTAATGACTAATATTTATTATTCAGATAAATGATATAGATGGTATCTAAAATTACGAAATGAAAAATAATGAAATTGCCAAAATATTTCGCGAAATCTCATATCTTATCCAAATAGCGGAAAAAGATCCAAACACTATATACAAAGTTAGAGCATATGAAAAGGCCGCTGATGTGATTGAGAGACTCTCCATGAGTATTGAGGAAATTTATCTAGAGGATGGGATTCAGGGTCTTAAGAAAATATCTTCAATTGGTAATGCCATTTCAACAAAGATTGAGGAACTTATAAAATCCAATAAAATTTCTTCTCATGAAGAATTAAAAAAGAAGATTCCCATTAAGGTATCTGAATTTTCCAATATTACAGGATTCGGACCAAAAACGTTGAAGATCCTTTTTGAAAGTCTAGGTATTACAAATATCGCTGAGCTAGAAAAGGCCGCATTGGAAGGTAAAATTTCAAAGATAAAGGGCTTTTCAAAGACTAAAGAAGAAAAGATTATCAAAACAATTCAATTGTCAAGAAATGTCAAGACTAGATATTTGTTAGGAGACATATATCCTCTGATAAAGAAAATAGAGAACAGATTAAGCAGGAGAGACAACGTAAATCGTTGTCTTGTTGTAGGTTCCTTTAGAAGGATGAGGGAAACTATTGGAGATATTGATATTCTAGTCTCAACAGATCAACCGGAAGAAGTAATAGAATTTTTTGTTGGAATGCCTGAAGTTCAAGAAATCAAAGGAAAGGGAAAAACAAAGGCGTTTGTCGAACTTGGGAATGGAATCAGTGTTGACTTGCTCGTAGTTCCTGAAGAGAGTTTTGGTTCAGCAGCTCAATACTTTACTGGTAATAAAGATCACAATATCTCAATACGTAATTTGGCACTTTCAATGGATTTTCATCTTAATGAATGGGGTTTATATGACAAAAAGGGAACAAAAATTGCAGGTTCCAACGAACAAGAAATCTATGAAAGACTGCAACTCCGATACATTCCACCTGAACTTAGGGAAAATTGTGGTGAAATTCAATACTTTACTGAACAGAGTAATATTCCGTTAGATCTGATAGACTACGGAGATTTAAAGGGAGATCTTCATACACATAGCAACACTACTGACGGTACAATGTCAATAAACGATATGGCCATACATGCAAGAAGAAAATTTGGATTAGAGTATATTGCAATTACCGATCATACTAAGAGCCTTCGGTTGGCAAATGGCCTGAATGAAGATCAGTTGTTAAATCAAATTCATAAAATTGGGCAGCTAAATGACACTATAAATCATGATTCAAATGATGACGCGGTTCCTAAGTTTAGGATTCTAAGTTCTGCAGAAGTCAACATACTTAAAGATGGCAGCCTTGACATCTCTAATAATGTTCTTGATAAGCTCGATATAGTTGGAGCTTCAATACATTCGAATTTTTCATATACTAAAGAGATTCAAACAAATAGACTAATCAAAGCAGCCAAGAACCCAAGTGTAGACATAATATTTCATCCTACTGGCAGACTGATAAACAAGAGAGAAGGCTATGCCGTGGACATTGAAAAGGTAATTCAAGTGGCAAGCGAAACCAAAACTGTACTGGAAATTAATTCTAGTTATAATAGGCTAGACTTGAAGGATGAGCATATCCGTATGGCAGTCGAAAACGGTGTCAAACTGGCAATCAATTCTGACGCACATCATCCAGTTCACTTTGCTTACCTCATATTTGGCATAGGACAGGCTAGGAGAGGATGGGCAAAAAAAAATGACATTGTCAATAAGTTAAGAGTAAAACCTCTGCTTAACTCATTAAAATAATAACAAAAATATTTGCTAAATAATTTAAGTCGAATTAGATATAGTGAAAAAACTTCAATTCTTGTTTGGAGACCATTTATCTTTCATGGCAGTCATAAAATCTTCCAACTTCTTTAACGTTTCATGATGTAAATGATGCTCTATTCCTTCTGCGTCAGTATTAGCAATTTCATCATCGACACCAATCATTCTAAAGAACTGAGCCAAAATCTCATGCCTATTATGAATACTTTTTGCGATTTTAATTCCATCGTCAGTAAGTCGTATTCCACGGTATTTTTCATAGTCCAAGTAACCGCTTTCATCCAATCTTTGTATCATTTTGGTAACGCTTGGAGAACTCACGTTTAGGTAGTTTGATATGTCAACCATCGTAGCATATCCTTTTTGCCTAATAAGTTCGTAGATTACTTCAAGATAATCCTCCATTCTATCAGTACGGTGCTCTTTCTTAGTAACATTTGCATCTCGGATAAATTCAAGTATACTATTTGAAACGTCAGATTCATTCTTCATTTTGTTAGAATACTTTCCCCTCCAAATTGCAACGTGAATATTCCTTTTTTCATATCAGCAACCCCGTAATATACATTATGAATATTCCAAGCATAAATCCTGCAATGATTGGGAAACTTGTGAGACCTCTATTGTTATTGTAATACATCCAAGATCCCACAGAGTATACCACTTGAAATATTGCACCAGATCCAATTCCGAGGAAAATTATGGTTGCAATTGGAGAATACAGGAATCCCCCAATCCATGACCCTATTATAGTGGGCACACCTGCTATTAGTCCCATAAGAATTAATTTTGCAATGGCCAATTTCTTGTTCCTAGCCATTGGTGCAACTATCGCCAGTCCTTCAGTTGTATTATGTAATGTAAATCCTAGTATTAGAAATGAACTCAGTGCAACTTCACCCAATAGAACTGCAGCACCTATGGCTAAGCCCTCTCCAAAATTGTGTAACCCGATACCAATTGCAATCATCATAGATAAGGCCACAGGTCTTATTATGAGCTGTTGTTTTGAGGGATGCATAGAGGATACATTTGAGCTATCTTCCTTTGACACCTCCGTATACACTGGCTCTGGGTCCGAACTTTTTGCCCATGCTTTTTTCACTAACCTTGATGATACATAAATTAGTGATACTAACGAAAGTATTGCTATCACAATAAGAAGCATCTGGCCATGAAATGCAGACGAAATATCTCTTACTACTATTTCATTTCCTTCAAGGAGGGCATCAATGCCCAGAAATACAAGTAGACCGACAGTAAAACTCAGAAAGAAATTGTATTTATTGAGACTCAGTTTTCTTATGAATGGGTACCACAAGAGACCTATCATTACGGGTATCACACCAACATACGTTCCAATTAGAGCAAAGTATGATGCTTGTTTTACAGTAGGTTGTGGAGTAAGAGTCGCAAATTGAACAGTTTTTTCAAATCGAGTTCCGTCATCAGTAGTTAGACCTATTCCATACGGTTCTCCTTCGTTCCATGTAAATGGAATAATAACCGTAGCACTTTCGAACCTTTCAAGTCTACTATCAGGTTCCATAGCAGCTGAATGAATTCTATCATTCACATCAGCCTGTACAATCGATACTCCAGAATGACCAGTATTTCTAACAGTGGCTATTATTTTCAATGGTTCAAATTCTACTTTTTCAATTGAAATTTCTGGAACCGGTATAATCTGGCTATTAAAAAATAAGCTCGGATACGACAATATCAATACGATCATCATGCCCAGTATCACAAATGGGACAATACCAAAAAATACTATTTTCTTTTTTGAAATACTTTCCTTAATTATACCTTCTTCTCTTTCCATTAGGTTAAACCTCCAATTGTCATATTTGAAATTCCTCTAGTTGTATTGGTGAAACTAGATGCATTTACAGAATTCTCAGGTTCGTTTACTAAAAAGGATCCCATCCACCCCTTTTCAGCGAATTCGGTCTTATGAGCATGGAACATATATTTTCCGGGAAACTTGTATGAGAATTCCAAAATTCCTCTCTCTCCTTGATTCATGGTCACAATATCCGTATACTCATCAGGGACCAGGTTGGTACCAGTTTTGTAGAAATTAAACAGGTTTGCGTGCAAATGAAAATTATTGAGTGGATCAAATTCGAGCATATTTAATAAATAAACTCTGATCAATTTGTCTTTCTCAATTTGGATTGGATGATGCATATAATAGTACGGAATCCCATTAACAGTATAGAAGTTATTCTCGGTATCAAAATCAGTATCATAGCCGTTCATTATCATAATCATTTCATCCGCACTTGCACGTGGTTTCGGAGGATCAATAATTAATGCACCATAAAGTCCATGTGTAATATGTTCTTCAAGCGGTTGAATATGACAGTGATAAGGAAATACTCCAAATGGCTCTGCGACAAATTCATATGTGAATTTACCTCCAGGCGCTATTCCTTCAAAAACACCATCCATTTCAGAAGGGTGGATTCCGTGAAAATGCATAGTATGAAAACCAGTACCATTATTGATGAAATTTATTCGAATCAAATCCCCTTCTGTTGCACGTAATGTTGGTCCCGGAACCGTGTTATTGAATGTCCACACATTGTAATTCACGCCTGGTGAAATTTCTTTTGTATTTTGATCTGAAGCAATAATTGTGAAATCTCTTATGATACTGCCATTAGCAGAATTAGAAACCGTGCCATAGTTATATTCATGCAGGAATTTCATCGGATCTACAACAGAGTTTTTTGGATCAGTCGGTAATGAGGTGGGATCTAGAACACTTCCAGTTGTTTCATAGGTACCGTAGCCTGGAGTATGTCCACCAAATTGCTTCGTGTTTGAAGTAATATTTTCATCTTTAGCTGAGCCTAACACAGTTACAACCCCGAGGGTCAAAATCGAAATAATTACACCAACAAGAACGATAGCCTTAGTGTGAGACAAATATAATATTTACCTAATTTAAATAAGTTAGAAATATTTATAAATGTTTCATTAGTCTAACATTAATAGACTAATATAACATCCTTAATCTAGGCTTTGGACGGTCGCCTATTTTTCTACCGCCTTTGATATGCGTTCCAATGCATCATTGGTGCCTTCAAGAATATGCTTTTTGACCATCGTTGAAAAAATGCTCATGAATCCGGACAACCGGATATCCCATTCTACATCGACAACGCTGACGCTCTGGCCATCAGCGCTAATTACTACAGTTTTTCTTCCTTTCATTGGCCCATCCGTAATTTCGGTCGTTACAGACTTCATAGGATCTAAGGTAACTGTTTCTTTACAAACCGAATTCTTAAAGGCTATTACCACCTCTCGTTCCACGCTATTGCTCGATTTACTAATATTTTTTACCGATTTTGTACCATGCCAAAACTCTGGTTCCCTATCAATGTCTGATAAAATTCTCCAAACTTCAGAAATAGGTGCATTGATTTTTTTTTGAAGTGCGAAAATTAACCATACCTTAAGCGCAAGGCTTTCCAATATATGATTTTGTTAGTAATACCCGCATTTAGTATTACTTTACAGAAAAGAGAAATGAGATTTAAGAATATAGACTTTTTACATTTATGGTGCGGGTTCAGCTACTTTAATAATTCCCCTCATTGTCTCGGGATGATATTCACAATAGTAATTTAATTCATCAGTGTTCATAAATTTAAATTCAAACTCAGTGTTCTTCCCAGGTTCAATATGCTCACTACCACCTACTTTTAATTTCTTTTCATTTTCGATAATTAATTCATGTTCTTCATCAGTAGGATTATTTATTTTGATTTGGTATACATTACCTTTTGTAATATCTAAAATTGGATTAATTCCACCTGAACTGTTAACCCATCTGTACGTCTCATTGATTTCAGATGGGTTAAGAATAATTGTGTTGTTACCTTGAACGGAATTATCATTTGATGCTGCATCATCATTGTTGTCATCTCCCTGACCCATAGTTTGCGTGATTCCCTCCGACAGAATTATGAACATCCCTGCTACGAAAATATATACTAACAAAAGATATTTGCTATCTGATTTCAATAATCTTATTTCCTTTGATATGCTTATTAATATTCTTTAGAATTTCAAGTCTGAAATTCATTATTGAAACTAGGTATCAACATGTAAATCAAAAGCACGTAGAGGATATGATTATAAAGGATTTTCTTTTTACATAACAAAGTTGATAGATGAAACGTACCTGCATCTAATAAGTGGCATTGCGTTCCTTTCAGGTACAGTGGTATTATCGTACTTTAGTTTAAAATCAAAAGGGAGAATAAGATTACTATCAATAATTTTTCTTGTTTTTACAATAGTCCATTCACTATACCACATGACCTATTACTCTGATCAAGAATTACTGTCAGAAGGATTGTTGGGACCGTTATCAGTAATAATTTTGATTCTGTTTGGCCTTTGCTATTTGTTCACAAAATCAAGACAGGAGATAAAAACTCTTGAATGATGTTTTACTATTTTTGGAAAAGATCATGCCTTTATTACTATTAATTTCACTTGCACTGTTTAGCTGGTCTGCGATAAGTGCGAAGAGTTTAAGAAAATTTCAATTCCAGATGTCAATATTTATTATTATTTGGATAGTGGGTGAGATTGTACGATTCTTACATGAAGAAAATATATTTACCTTATTTGGAATGCATGATTTAGGAACAGTATTACACACCTTTGCCATGGTTTTCTTTGCGTTAATGCTATGGATCAGGTTTTATTATTCAAGGAGAAGTGGCAAGATGATGATTGAAATGAAGTAAGAATAGTTTACATTGAATGATGTATCGAAAAAAAATGGCCTCCTATCTTTCCAATTAAATCAACATTCTTTTCTGCCTCTACTATAATTTCATTTTGCTTGTATGAAATAACTACGCTTTTGAGAACACTTCTAAATGTCGTATATTTTTTACCCTCAGCTGATATATTGATTTTGTCTACAACTAATAATTCTTTATCTAACAACCATTTGATTTTTCGGTATAAAGTCGTGTAACTTATTTCACTTTCTCGGAGTATGTCATTAACAGATTTTGAGGAGTACATCGATAAATTCAATATTTTTAACGTTTCCTTATCTGCTAATGCACTAAGAATAGACCTCTTGAGTTCATCACTATCAATTATCGTCAATTAACCTTAATTGACAAGGTAATCATTTATTAGATTTTTCATCCATACTAGTAGAGCTTGATGACCATGAATTTTTGGATATTAAAAACTACTGAATTGGTAATAGATTTTGATAGTGTTATTTTTCGTTAGACCTTGATTTCTTGTAAATTTTAATTTGCTTCTGGACTTCTGATTCCAGATCTTTTAATTTCAATGGCTTTTGTAGAAAACCATTAATTATATTATTTTTGACGTATTCATCAAATACTGTATCGTTAACTTCAAATGCAGTCATGAGTAACGTTCTTACCAAGGGATTTTCCTTTTTTATATTGTATATTAGATCCATGCCATTCATATCAGGCATTCTTAAGTCTGAGATAACAACGGCATAATTGCTCTTATTCATTTTAATGTGTTCCAAGGCAATCATAGGGTCTGTGAAAGTGAATATTGACAATTCTTTTATCTTGCTCAATGCATCACGAAATAGATTAACAATATCTAATTCATCGTCCACAATGGCGACTAGCCACTTCTTAGCCACTGAAAATTAACAACCTTCTGATCATTCACTTTAATTCCTGAAACTAGTTATCTATGTTATGATCCTACGTCTTAATAAATAATATAATCCAATTGACTGATTTGTATTAGTTTCCGAAATGAATATAGCCAATTCAGAGCTTGGCTGCCCCCAATTAACTATGTGTATAGATTGCAAACCTGCTCAAGCAATCCATGCTTTGCTAATGTCGAATCGCGGATAAGAACCACTTGGGAAGTATATTGTAATTTACTTTGACAAAGTAGTTAAATGCAGAATCCAAAACATATGTCTTAGCCCAATCATCCTTAGACCTTATTGATCTACCGTAGGCTTGAACCAATCTTAGTCCAGTCTGCCAATAATACCACTCTTTGTTAAGCTTTCTTTTCTCTGACGTCCATTTGTCAGCTATGTTTGGATAAGGGACTTTAGTAATTATTTGAAATCTTGACAATTGATCTTTCAAGTCAAGTCCGGTATGAAGTGATGGAGAAATAAGTACCGTAGGTTTCTTACTTTCAGCATGTTCTCTTATGACTTCATCCCTTTCGATTTCTGGATCTGTCAGAATCAACCTCCTTGAATTAGTTTTAGAAAGATTTTCCTTAATGAAATTTAGCTGCTCATAAGAACTGGTATGAATTATTCCTTTGTCGTTACTGTGGATATGCATGATATTATCAATGGCCCTGGATATCTTTGACTTTACAGTCATCTGTTGTAAATTACTAAAATTAAGATATTCTACGCTAAGCGGAAATATTGGCCTATTCTCTACTGGAAAATCTGATTGTATTTGAATAAATTGAGTACTATTATCTTCAGAATCCAGACCCAAGTTTTTTTCAAAAGTTTTGTTATTTAAAATAGTGGCACTCATGATAAGAGTTTTTGGGCATTTTTCTACGATTGCCTTTATGTACTTAGAAGGATCCAATGGTTTGAGTTCTACTCGATTAACATCGTAATTTTCTTTTTGTACTTCTGAAACTATCCAATTATTGGGATTCGAAAGTATATTATTAATAGTTCTAGTGAGTTTATCGATATCTTGTACAATATCAATCAATAATTCCTTATCAACATCGAAATTTTTTCCATTTTCAGATTTAATGTTTAATTCAAGGCTCGCGTCATCTTCAAATAGCTCAGATGCACTCACAATTCTTTTATTTCTGGTTTTTGATTTGGTATTAGAGTCATATCCATATTTTACTTTTCGTTCCTTTACTAGTGAGTGTACCAAAGATTCGTACCCTATCGAGACTAGAATAGTTCGTTCCAAATTAATTAAAAATTCCAGCCACCCATGCATGTCGTACCCATGATCAATCATCTTAAAATTGTGAATATACCGACGCCATCGTTTCTTTGAGATCGAAAGTCCCCTAAATTTTATAATTTCAGTTTCCAACAGATGTGCTTCATCCAATACAAGTAGATCTCTCTGTTGCATCATATTCTTGTTAGACAGTAACGATAGGAAAATAGAATAATTAAATATCGAATGACTAGCTTTCAAAGCTTGAAATAACTGATCAAAATAGTAACACGGATTCCATTCAAGAGGATTATTAAAATTTTGTAAATGAATCCAATTTGAATACTCATTTTTATAACTTTTGATTTTATCATTACTAATGAAGATATGTTCATTTTCCTTACCTTTGTTGTCGATCTTGTAATCGTTTATGAAAGTTCTGTACTTGCATCCAGATCCCTCCATTGATTCATCAGACAGGCATGGTCCGTAATCACAAGATGTATGTTTACACTCAATTTCTGTTTTTGAGTTACAGGAAGGACATAGATATTTGTCACTCTTTACAAAGTCTTCCTTCACTCTGCATAGAAAATTAGCCTTCCCCTTGGCAACCTTTAGAAACTGGTAATCTCGGGAGTATTGAGTTTGGAGATCCTTTGTAGCTGTACATATGTAACTTGATCCAAGAGTTCGTGCAATTGTTATAGCAATCGCACTTTTCCCGAACCCAGTTGGTGCTTCGAGAATGATATTCTTATAGCCTGAATTGTAGGCCTCACAAATCTGTTTAATTACGCTGTCTTGATTATTTCTAAAATTATCATGAGGAAAATTATTTAGATATTCATCTGCCCTTATCATTTTGCCCAATTATAGAGAAAAGAATCAAGTGATTGCTGAAATAAATTTTTCTTATTCATTACACCCTTTACCCTTTTAGAATCATATCTGTCAATCAAATATCAACAATACCAAGTGCATGAAGTCTTTTCAACTCTATTAGTTGCAAGCACGACTTATATGAACCCACCACGCAAGATCCCATATCAATTACATGAAAATCCAATATCTTTTGGTATCAGTGTTAATTTTCATATCATTATCAACATTTATCTCTCATTATGTTGCATATGCACATCTCGCACATACTCCTCATTACAACGGAGGATCAAATCGTGATGGAATTGGAAAATATTATCCATACATGGCGTTGGATCCGGAATACGCAGCTCCAGATGAGCCAACACAGATAACCTTCAGCGTGCAAGATTTTGATGGAAATGATGTATATGATATTGAAACAATGGTAGAAATATATCAAGAAAGTACTGGCGAAAGAGTAAAGGGGTTTCCCTGGACCGTTCGAGAAATTGGAGATTTTAATCTATATTATGTGTTCCCTAATCCAGGAGGATATGAAATAGTCCTAAGTGTTGCCAACGACGATAAAATGGTGAATCACAATCAACTAGATGCATCAAGATCAATTCTATCAAGCATAGCGGATTGCAATTGTCAGCGTGTGATATTCAATGTTTCCATTTCCGAATCCTGGGGACTCGTTAGGAACTCCCTCCTAGTCATTTCCATACTAATCCCTATAATAGTACTAGGTTTAGTATTGGGTAAAATGTATTTGAATAGAAGAAATGAGCAATCTATTTCAGGAATGGTACCAGAAAAAGAAACTCTAAAATACATCATTATGCTCCTTGCAATTGCTGGTGGCCTAGTTCATTTGGCTATTTTTCCCGAACACGGCTCTCAACATATCTATTATTCAGTATTCCTGATGGCTGCTGCCGGAGCTCAAGTTGCATATGGAATACTGTATATCTTGATCAATTTTACTGGCGAATCGTATTCTGGTAGCAATAGAAATTTTATTATAAACCAATACAGAAAAAGGGTGGCCTTGAATCTTTTTGGTTTCATTGGAACCGCCGTTCTCATAGGACTTTACGCATTTTCAGTCATTGTGGCACCCCCACTATCACCCGACAATAAAGCAGAAAATATTGATATTGCAGGAATAATGGCCAAGGCAGTCGAAATACTTTTGGTGATTGGGATAATTTACCTGATAAAATGGGAAAAGAAAAGAGTAGAAAAAATTCTCATCAGTCCAAAATAATAGTCTACTGTAAGATAAATCATGGGCCCCAGCTAAGATCAATTATTGTCATCACCACACTCAAATCCATATGTAAATTAATTTTTCGTGGAAGAGATTTATTTTAAAATAATGCTCAAACTTATGCTATTCTCAGGATACCAAATCAAGGACTGGATATATTCTTAATCACAACCAGTATCTTATTTATCAATTTATCATGATCGGCCAATCTATCGATAGAGACCAGAAGCAGGTTCTCGTCTATTGGTATAGTCAAGAGCTTTATTTTCTCCCTTTCAGAGAAGGTGTAGACTACTTTACCGAAAACATTATCAAAATCGCGTCTTAGAATATTATTAATGGCATAACCCAGATAAAGCCTAATAGAACCATCGTTTTTTTCCAAAGATGGTGTTCCTTTTTTCATGTCACCTGCAATCAATTTTCCCATCTGATCTATCATTCCAACGAATCTTATTTTCTCATCTAC
>DATFEX010000106.1:0-3390 GCA_035250685.1 Nitrososphaeraceae archaeon
ATATCCTCATGACGCTATAAGGAGAAGGGAGGATATCTTGAAATGTTGCCAATATTCATTTTATTTATCACATTAGTTCATCCATTTATTTGGATACCAACCATGAACAATTATCACAAAAGTAGATTCGAAGACTCAAATTCAAATTCATAGCTATTTTACTAATCAGAGTATCAATATTTTCCCAAACAAGAGTTTCCAATCCAATTTCTTATCTAGTACATTTTTCAGTAGAAAACTAATAGACTAATTTTCTAGTCGATGCTATTTAAATTCATTAATTTAATATAGTGCAGAGTTCAATGAGTATTCAGGTGGAATTATGAGAAGTAATTTCGTGATGCTTGTAGCGCTAAGTGCTGTCCTTGTATTTCTTAGCATCTATGGTACATCATACGTAAATGGTCAAGCTTCCGCCCAAAATAGTAGTTCTGTAGAGAATGAAACGGGTAGTGCAAATTCTGTGTTGAACACAGATGATTTGGACCCTTTTAAAAGCAAAACCTCATCTAACAATTTGAATGATAATCCATCACAATCTGATGCTGACGCGTCTGCCAATAGCAACAATGATGACAATTCTATTGCAAACGATGATTCTACTGCCAATGACAATAACAACAACAATGATGACTCTACTGCCAATGACAATAACAACAACAATGATGACTCTACTGCCAATGACAATAACAACAACAATGATGACTCTACAGAAAACAACAACGAAGACGGTGACAAGGATGACTCTGCTGACGATAATTCCTCAGATGAAGACAAAGAATCTAAAGACGATAGAAAGTTCGAATTACCATTTCCTTAATTTATAGAACCGAACTATATCGTTACTAGTGTTGAGATTAATAATTTATCTAATAAGCATTTAGTCCGAGTGAGCCACCAGGTTAGTCTATTCATATCAGGATGGATAGTAACATATCGAATAACAATAATTGCAAAATTTATATTAAAATTTGTGAAAACTACCAAATTTTATAAATTTCGAAGTTGACATGTAATATTAAATTATTGGAAGAAGGTTAGATTGTGTCTAACCGGAGCCTAAATTATATCAATAAAAAGGAAATTAATTTATAGTGTCAAAATATACTAAGTCTGAATGATGAACAGGGAACTTTTGCTAGGTGTAAACTCAAAAATACTCACATATTTCAGCATTTCATTCTTGGCGGTGCTTGTCATATCACTAACCTCCGGTGTATTTGCTACAGTTGATTATGATTTTAAGAATAAATTACCAGGAGACAATCATGGAGACAACACTCCATCAGAGAAAAATTGTAAGAAATCAGACACCTTAGAGGAAATATCCATAAAAATAGATGCCGAAAAGTGTGAAATAGATGATATCAAAGATTACAAAGAGTGGAATTTCTACAAACTGGAAGACCCAGAAACAAAACAGTGCTTGACTTTCTTTGAAGACCTAGGTGGCTCTTTAGTAGATTATGAAGTAATGTACTGTTATGCATATCCTGAAAAATACGAAGAAAAGCTCAACTAGTTAAGAAACCTTTTTTTTAATTGGCAATACCTAAGGTATGCCATTTACTTTTTATTTAAAGATCAAGTTTTAGAGATTAGCTCGGATCATTTTTTTGTTTAGTAACATACATTTTGTAATATTTTTGAGCGACAATTTCATTTCCAGTCTGAAATCTAGAATAACTTTCTTATTTTGGTTCTTGATACTTGAACTAATAATCGAATTTCTCTTCCCTGTCATTCCGATGTTCCTTTATTTGTGAGGCTGATCCCGGGTTGGATTTTACGGGTCGTCTTCTATTTGAAGCAAACGCATAACCAAAAGAAACTATGATTATCGTTACAGCCAATACTGGGCCGGTAATATCCGGTAATATTTCCAGGTTGGTTATTGTTTCATATGAAGCAATAGCTCCAACAGCCAGAGCAGCTGCACTTAATGAATATGCCATATATCTAAAGCCTGCTTTTCCGAATATTCTAGAAAAAGCAGATCTCAGCAAGTAGCTGTCTAATGTATCTATTGGAATCATACCTACTGCAAAGAAGCCTGCAAGAACCAAGGCTACTTGCACTCCGAGAGATGCCGAAGCTATTGCTGATAAGGTAATTGCAGAAATTTGAGTAGCTGTATCAAATCCTAACCCAAAAACTATCCCGGTAATGAGTGCAGAACTAAAAGGTTTCATTATTCCTATCTTGGACAATACTTTGCTTGCGAGTATAGCCGAGCCCGTTTTTCCCCATTTTTTCATCGAGTAAATGTTCACAGCCCCGATCACTCCTAATGCGATGCCTCCTATTATTCCACCCAAAAATGACAGCTGTTCAACATTTGTTATATTACCTACAACGTAAATTATTAGTATCATTTCAGCTAGAACTGATATCATATGGCCCATGCTAAATCCAGCGCCTACCCACCGGGAATTTGTATTGACCTTATGCAATCTGACCAGGTTATCTATTGCGGTGATATGGTCTGCATCGAGCGCATGACGTAAACCCAACAAAACCATTGTGGGAATCGAAATCAAAACAAATGTTATAGGGTCGACCAACTTACGACCTTTAAGTATCAAATAACGATGCTTATATTTTTTAATCCTCCACCGGCTCCGGTAATATTCTAAATTATTCAATTAAATCTAAAATTGACTATGTCTAGACACCTAACATCCAACTATTGGTTTTGTGTAGAATTTGGACCAAATTACAACATTAACACAATTGTTGAATGGAAAATAGGCGTATTGAGAAATAAAGTAACAAGGAAAAAGCATAACTATCTGCAAAGGCTCCTATACCTAGGTCATTTGTAAGACTTTGATTCATATCAATAAGATAGTAGGGAACATCAATTCTGATTCAGACTTCCATCAAATATATGAAGACATGATGAAAAAAGATAAAGTTGAAGAAATACAACTTAGTCGACTTGAGGCTGGCAGGACCAGAATAAGAAAGTTATCTAATAAGGGCACGGATCTTGCACTGACGATGGAACCAGGTTCCCACATCAATGAAGGTGACGTTCTCTTGTTGACAGAGGAAAAGATGGTCATAGTAAAAAGAGAATCAGAAAATGTAGCCATTATATCCTTGAACAATGATGTATCGGCCAAGCAAATAATGGAAACAGCAATAAAGCTTGGTCATATTATTGGAAACATGCATAGACCTATAAAAGTTACAAACAATAAAGTATACTTTCCTATACAATCTGATTCTGAAATTGAATTGTTCAAGAAGCTATTTCATAATTTGACACAAGATATTGATATTAAAAATGAGAATATGATTTTTGAACCCGATCTAGGGTACGATATTCATGGACACTAAAATAGGTAACGAGGACATCAGTATATTACAATTATCTGACTCTTT
>DATFEX010000107.1:0-10309 GCA_035250685.1 Nitrososphaeraceae archaeon
CTCTCCACCAAGGCTTACTGCATCTTTTACCATTGAATCAATATTATCAAGACTTTTCATGCTAGATAGCGGTCCTATATCAGTGCTATCTGACAATGGATCTCCGACATTGAGTTTTTCTGCTTTTTGAACGAATGATTCTACAAATTCATCTGCAATTTTCTTGGACACAATGAATCTTTTTGAAGCAACACAGCTTTGCCCGCAATTTAAAAATCGGCCTTTGATTGCTCCAGATGCTGCCTTCTCTATATCCGCATCTTCAAGAACAATGAACGGATCACTTCCCCCGAGCTCCAAAACGCATTTTTTTAGTCGTGATGTTGCACGTTGAGCAACTTTGGCCCCGATTTCTATACTGCCAGTAAAAGTAACTCCGTCTATGTTCGAATCAATGAGCATTTCTGCATTCTTTGAATTACCAATAATGGTATTAAATACACCATCTACTGCGCCACTTTTTGAAATAGTCTTTTCAATTTCTATTCCACACTGCATTGTTGCACTGGCAGGTTTCAATACAATTGTGTTTCCAGCCATTAATGATGGCGCTGCAAAGCGCAGTGCCTGCCAATATGGAAAATTCCAAGGCATGATACTCGCAATAACGCCCAAAGGTTGAAAGGTTATCATTGTCTTATTGGCGTCACTGTTTAATGATTCATTATTGAGAAGAATATCGCCATTATATGAATAAAATTCGACAGCCCAGGCACATTTTTCTATTTCTGAACGAGACTCCTTGATGGGCTTTCCCATCTCTTCAGATGCGATTCTAGCAAGATGTTCTTTATCTTTTCGTAATTGCTCTGCTAACCGAAGCAATATTATTGATCTTTTGCGAATATCGCCTTTCCATTCTTTAAACGCGATTCTTGATTTATCTACAATCTTGGTAACTTGTTCGTTGGTCATATTTTCATATTCATGTATTACTTGTTCATTGGCTGGATTGACTGTTACAACGGTATTATCCATATCTACTAACTAATTATTCAATAAGGCAATTAATATTCATATGCAATGCCACATTCAAATGAAAAGGGGCAAAACCGAGCCTCATTAGTATAGTATATAAAACTGGATCTTATTTCACTGCATCCTAATTAATAAGATATACGTTACCAAGTACAGGAATAATAAGATCATGCTGTTGTGGTGATAAATTTCACTGTTTCTTATTGGAATGAATGTGTAAATAAATTGAAAAATTTTAAATTTCGAGTGTTAGGAGATTACTATATGAATATTGGTGTAATTGGAACTGGGTTGATGGGGTCTGCAATAGCTCACAGATTGATTGAAAGCGGTTTTCAAGTATTTCTATATAATCGGACCATGGCAAGGGCCAAGAGACTGGTAAAAAGAGGCGCAATTCAAACCGAATATCCCTCAGTGCTGGGCAGAAAATGTAATTTTGTAATCATAAGTGTGACAGATGGCGATGCAGTGAAAGAAATTTTGTTTGCTGAAAATGGATTGGCAAGCAGCAACAATAGAAAGTTAGTAGTTGTTGACACTAGTACGGTATTACCAGAGGATTCCATTTACTGTGCCAGACTTATGAAAAAAAAAGGTTACTCAATGATACAGGCTCCAATTATGGGAGGACCTGATCCTACGATGAAAGGAGATGTAATCTCTATTGTTTCTGGCAACAAGAAATCAATTGAAAAGTCTAAAAAAATTCTAACAAGCTATAGTAAGAAAATATTTAGTTTGGGAAATAAAGATGGTGCAGCTAATTTTATTAAGCTTGCACTTAATCTCAACATTGCATTAATAGCGATCTCGTTGGCAGAATCAATAGTATTTGTAAAAAAATCAAAAATTAATCCAACAATATTTCTTGAAATTCTAAATTCAACGTATTTTAAAACTGGTCTTAGCGAAATAAAAGGACCAAAAATGGTAAGGAACAATTTCGAACCAAAATTCTTTTTGAAGAATATGTTAAAGGATGTGCAGTTGCTTAATGATTGTGCGAGGCAAAAAGGTGCCACTCTTTCATTTGCGTCACTCGCCGAACAATATTTCCGCGTCGCATCTAATAGAGGTTACTCAGAATTAGACTATACTGGAATATTGAAACTTTTTGAAGAATTTAATAACGTGGAATCGCATCAGTAGCCGCAACATTCAGAAAATATATTAAAATATTTACTAGATCATTCTAGTAATTGATTGCAAAGGTCAGGTGTAAATTGGTACAATACACATTCATAGTTCTTGAGCTGAATCACTAGGTTTTTATTCTGCTTAGAAGGAATTTAACAGAGGTTTTTAAATTAGGTAAAAGAAAGGTACTAAGTGAATCTGATCTAAAGGAGTTGGTAATGCCTCAGCAGGGCGAACTTCTCGGCCGTGTTATAAAATTAGTTGGTGGAGATAACATCATTGTGAAATGTACTGATGGTAAAGTCAGAACCTGCCGAATCAGGGGAAAGATAAAGAGGCGTATGTGGATAAGAGAACATGATCTCGTACTTATCGCGCCATGGGATTTTCAAACTGACAAAGCAGACATTGTCTGGAGATATATTTCTGCACATGCTGAAAAGCTCCAAAAGGACGGTGTCTTAGAGGGAATTTAGAAAAAGATCGATTTTGTTAATTACCGTCTTCGGGAAAACTCCCTATTACTTTACCATTAAAATCAAGTAAGATAATTTTTATCATTAGTTGGGATTGAGAGTATTTGGTCAAATGATTGTGGACCGTTTCACACAGAATGTTATAAAATGAGTCCAATCCGGATTTATCAATCAATTCACTAACATGTCGCGCGGTATTTGCTAACTTTATTTGGTTTACAAGCTCAATGTTGGCACCACATTTACTTGCCAAATCCGCTAGAAAATTCATATCAACATGAGATCCCTTCACATGTGTTTGTTTTATCCCCATTGCCATCTTTGTTAATTTACCAATAAACCCTACTACATATGCCATCTTTATTTCCTTGATAGCACACTGTTTGATTCCGAATCCAATAAAGTCCCCAATTTGAATATAGGCATGATCGGCAATTGAGGTACCGTAAATAGCTCGGGCAAAGTCTTCGCTCCTTCCTCCAGTCGTCAGTATAACAGAATCAGAACCCATAGCTCTAGAAACATCAATACTCTGGCGAATTGAAGCTGCGAAGGATGCAGTGGAATATGGGATTACTATCCCCGTTGTTCCCAAAATTGAAATACCTCCCAATATGCCCAATCTAGGGTTGTCAGTTTTTTTGGCGATCTCTTCTCCTTTTGGCACACTTATTATTACAGATAAGCCATAGCTCCCTTTCTCTTGTTGATTTAATATTTCTTCAACTGCACGATATATCATCTTTAATGGAGTAGGATTGATAGCAGCCTTACCAATTTCAAGTCCTAACCCTGGTTTAGTAACTCTCCCTACACCAACACCACCATCTATAACTATTTTATTTTCTGATTGCAATATAGATACTGTTGAACATATTTCTGCTCCATTAGTAACATCAGGATCATCTCCTCCATCCTTGATTACTGCGGCCGTAACAGATTTATCACTCTCTTGTTTTATCCATGCGATATCTATTGTTATTTGCTTATCCTTCGGTAGAGAAACGTTTACTTTTAATGGTTTTTCTCTATTTACCAGAGTTGAAAGTGCGGCCTTAGTTGCTGCTGCAGCACAGGTACCTGTTGTATATCCAGTTCTAAGGGATTTTTTTTTACCAACAGGCAGATCACTTTCTTTGATATCGTCTGTGCTTTGGAACATGTATTATCACTCTAAATAACTACTTTACCCCCGTCAATAATAAGAGTATTTCCAGTAGAGAACGAAAAATTTTCACTTGCTAATGAAACAATACTTCTTGCAATTTCTTCAGGTCTACCCAATCTTTTTAAGGTATTTTCGTTTCTTGCTCTTTGTAATTCACTTTTTGAGAGGGATTGTCGCATTGCTTGCGTTTCTATGTCCCCCAAGGCAACTGAATATGCTCTGATGTTATATTTTCCATATTCCAGTGCTATGTGCTTGGTAAGACCAATCAATCCGGCCTTTGCTATAGAGTACGGCGAACCGTATGAATGCCCTGAAATTGCTGGACTTGAAGCAATATTAATTATTACTCCTTTCCTTCTTTTCATCATGATTTTCAGTATTTCCTTGGTAACTCGGAATGAGCCGATAAGATCTACTTGGATTACGTTCAACAGTTCCGTGTAGGTTATATCATGTACATTCTTAAACCATAATTTTCTTTCAAATGGAAAACCTGCATTGTTAACCAATACATCAACTGTGTCGAAATCTTGTGAGATACGTTTGATAAATTGAACAATACTCTTCGTGTTGACAACATCCAGTTCGAATCCGTACGAATTCTTACCTATTAAATTACGGGCCTTTTGTAGCTTTGATTTCTTTCTAGAGGTAATGATAACCGTTGCACTCTTTCTAACCAATTCCTTTGCAATTTCTAATCCAAGTCCTCCCGCACCACCAGTTACAATACATATTTTTCCATCAAGAGACAACGATTTTAGATGTGTGTTGGATATTTTAATTGTTATCTAAAAGATAACATAATATCCATAGCATAATAACCTTTTAATTTAATATTAGCAGTAAATGCATCTAGTTGTCTTCTTTTTCAAAGGCAGGGCACCTTGTTTCATTATTGAATAAGAGTGATTTTAAAATCTTAAAGGTGTTCGCTTCGTCTTTGAAGAATCGTGAATTTTTGAATCTTACCACTTTAAGTCAATATTCAAGCTTAAGTCAAGGTTTAATTGAACATCATTTGGAACGTCTTGTCAAGTTTGGACTGATAAATAAAAGTAACATCGGATACTCCTTGTTGGTAACAGGTTTAGATATTTACGTACTAAAAATACTTTCAAACAAGAACATTATCACCGCACTTGGACCTCAAGTAGGTATCGGAAAAGAAGCTGAAGTCTATCTAGCTCGTGATTCGCTGGATCAAGATCGTGTTTTAAAGATGTTCAGACTTGGAAGGTCAAGTTTCAAACAAATAAAGAGGAAACGCGATGTAAGTGCAGGGATTAATAGTTGGTTACTTATGAATATCGAAACAGCGAAAAAAGAATATGATATATTGACATACCTTAGAGATTCCAGCGATTCTTTTCCTACTCCTATGTACAGATCATTTCATTGTATTGTCATGGAAGCTATTTACGGGAATAGGTTATCTGATATTGAGAAACTCAATGACCCAGAACTAGTTTTGGATAAAATAATCAACAGCATTACAATTGCATATCGAAAGGGATACATCAACGGTGATCTTAATGAGTACAACATACTCGTAAACGATGATGATATCTTTATCTTAGATTGGCCTCAAGCTGTCAGATTTGATACAATAAATGCTGATATCGTGCTGACAAGAGATGTAAAAAATATTCTTAAATTCTTCTCAAAGAAATTTGGTGTTGAAAGAGATTCGCGCAAAATAACTAATACAATAAAACGAAATTCAACCTAAGACAAAGGTCACATGAGAAAAATTTATGTTCTAAAAGATCCTGATTTATCGGTTTTCTCCCAAGTAAACTCAGGTTCATTTCTTCCAAAATGTCCATACGCAGCAGTCTTCTTATAAATTGGTCTCTTAAGGCGTAACGTTTCTATTATCCCTTGGGGTGTAGTATCAAAAATTTCTCTAACCTGTGATTCAATTTTTTCTTCATCAACTTTTCCTGTATTGAAAGTATCGACCATGATCGATACAGGATCAGCTACTCCTATGGCATATGCAAGCTGAACTTCGCATTTTGAAGCTAATCCTGCTGCGACAATATTCTTTGCAATATATCTTGCCATATAACATGCAGACCTATCTACCTTAGATGGGTCTTTGCCTGAAAAAGCACCTCCTCCATGTCTGCCCATACCACCATAAGTATCGGCAATTATCTTTCTCCCAGTTAGTCCTGTATCACCAACAGGACCCCCTATGACAAACCTGCCTGTAGGGTTTACCAGAAATCTTGTTGAGTTACTTATTAGATCTTCACAAACTGGTTTTATGACCTTCGAAATAACCTCTTCTCTAACTTGAGATATCGATATGTCTTCAGTATGCTGTGTGGAGACAACTACGGTATCAATTTTCTTTGGAACTGAATCTTCATAGATAACCGAAACCTGGGATTTCCCATCCGGTCCCATCCACTCCAGAGTTTTTTCTTTCCTAACCGTTGCCAACCTCATAGTAAGTTTATGTGCCAAAGTTATGGGCAATGGCATAAGTTCAGTGGTTTCATTTGTTGCATATCCAAACATTAACCCCTGATCACCTGCTCCTTGTTCACCATTCTCGTTCTTAGAAACACCCATTGAAATATCGGGGCTCTGTTCATGGATAGAGGTTAGAACAGAACAACTATTTCCATCAAATCCATGTTTCAACCCATCGTAACCTATATTCTTCAATGTCCTTCTAACAACATCTTGGGCATCAATTCTTGCATTAGAAGTAACTTCTCCGGCCACAAATACAATGCCAGTAGTTGTCATAGCTTCTACTGCAACTCTCGAGTCTGGATCCTGAGAAATTATTTCATCTAGAATCGAATCAGAAACCTGATCACATATCTTGTCTGGATGACCTTCGGTCACACTTTCAGAAGTAAAAAGATAGCGTCTTGCCATTTTTGATTACGACAAATCCCAAGATTGTCTCTTTTTTTAGAGATCCTTTTCTATTTTGATAAATAACACATTGTTTCCGCGAATAACTACTTTCCCATAATTCGCAACAGGACTTGCACCGTTAAATTCTTCTGCATCCAACAAGATCAAATTCATGTAAGAATCCACATTATTCATTCGACCTCTGTACTCCAACTCGTTTTTAAGTCTGACAGATACTTTCATATTCAATGAACGCTGCAAAATTGTTAACGGTCTTTTTGGTTGCTGTGGAGATGATGACATATTAGGTTTTCACTTTTGTTTTCAAAAAATAAGATCGACAATAAAAAGTTTCTCCCAAGATGTCTTGGTTTGTATATAAATAATAATAGAGCTTAATTTTATGCCCATAATCACAACAGGGTCTGCATCAATTGATGGTATACTCGGAGGCGGAATTAGAACAGGTTTGATTACAAACATAGTGTCTGATTCCAGAAATGCACGATCAGGTTTATGCTACTCTTTATGTGTGAGTGCTGCGACGCACTTTAAGGATTCTTCGATAATATTTGGAGATACACAAGGATTTTTCAGACCGGAGAAAATTCTTTCATATATCAAGGATAGACCGGAATCCGACTCTATTCTTCAACAAATAAGAAGCATTAGGCTAATGTCATCAAATGTCCAAATGGTTCTCGTAGATTACGCCCTAAACCTACACCCTATCCTCATTATTATTGATAATTTTAGTTATTTGTTTTTGAACGAAAATAAAAAATCGCTATCGATGCAATTCCGACTTAGAAAACACCTACATGATCTAGCCATCTTTGCAATGGAAAATGACATTGCAATTGTAGTTACTAATTCAATTCCTTCAAAAAGAGAAAATAAGGAGCCAGAAGGAATATTTGAAAAAAGAATACTTTCACTATACGGATTAGTGAATAATATCATATTCAATCTTACTCACGTGTCTTTAGAATTAAAGGTAGTAAAGTTAAATGAATCAAGATACTCTGTTGGCTTATTGAAACCATTGACATCCGTAAAATCCTACTTTAACGTTGGTCCTCATGGTTTGTATGATTCTTGATATTATTGTGCATGATTAAAGATGAATTTCATTTAGAACAATGAGTAATATCTTTGAAATTCTAAATAAATATTTGAATAAAACCAAAACTCTAGGTAATCCAACATTAAGAATTACATTTCTATTTTTAATAATTACATTAACTTGAAAAAAATTGTATAAAAAATTAATAAAAAATAAAGGTTTTCGCGTTATATTCATAATGGCAGAAACATTTATTAAGATTTTTTCTAAGTTATTACATAAAAAGGTGCTAATGGAGAACTTCCATATCCATTTTCGATAGGAAGCACGACTCCATTCCATCTTTACGGAAGGTTAAAATCTATATTCTAGAATTTTTATGATTGGTAAAGTGGATAAACTACAGAAATTGATTGAAATGCAGAGAAATCTCGCCACTTTGTTAGCATCTACAAGATATCCTTCAAAGACAGAAGAGCGAATTTCATATCTTTGCACTGCAATCACCCATGAAGCAATAGAACTTCAAAGATTGACAAATTGGAAATGGTGGAAGAATCCCACCGAATTTAATTTGGAAGAGGCAAAGGAAGAATTGATAGATATCTGGCATTTTGTCCTTCAAGCGACCATAGAATTAGACATGACAGCAGATGACGTGGTAAAGTATTATTCAACAAAGAACAAGATAAACAAGAAAAGGAAAAAATCAAACTATTGAATTATTTCTTCTACACGAGATTTTATCCGATTCAAGTTCGTCTCATCAATCAAGTTATGGATAGTAATGCGTTTCCTCAATGCTTCTACATCTTGATAGGATGAATGTAATTGAGGCCTTGGGCTTTTTGAGTTGATTATCAGGCCATCCTTTGTTATTCCATAGCCTAAAGAGAGCAATTAATGATTCGCCGGCTCTGTGACCCCGCGTATCTTTTCCGCATAAGACCAAATGTTCAATCTCCTTGTTTACTATGCAAAAGTTAATGATTTCGTCAATTCCTATATTCTCTGATAAGAGTCTCCCAACTATCGCCAAATTATTCATCAATTTAGTATCATTTGAAATTTCTGTTAATAATCTGATACTCGAAAGGGTACAGATTGCAATTCTAGTACCATTACCTACATAGTGCTCATGTTTGATAGGCAGCAAGTATTTGCATATTTCACCAATGCAATTTTCAATTTTATTGTATATCAAGATCAAAACCATTACTAAATTAAAATTTAGATCAAAATCCCCAACTAACCTTACTTTTAGGAATTACTTCAATAAATGGTGCTTCACCCTGTTTCCAAGGATCTTTTTTCACCCAGTCAAATTTCTTATGAAATATGTTGTACAAGATTTCAAATCTTCTGCCTTTGTGAATAAATGTGGTTATTCCTCTAGTGACTACTGCTGTATTCTTATTATTTTCAGACTTGTCTACAACCAGGGATATTCTGTTGTTTTTTTTCAGATTATTATATTTGAGAGTATTGTAGTCTGTAGCAAAGTAGAATTTTCCCTCGTCAAAAATATATGAGACAGGAGTCACATGTGGCAGATCGTTATTGCATGTTGCGATTCTACAAATTTCATTAGAGCAAAGAAATCTGATTTCATCTGATGAAAAGGTTACCTCATTCATAATTAGTAAATAACATGAATCCAATTTATGATTTTTTAAACCCTGAAAAAATATAGTCATATAAGAGAAAAAACCTAATATGAAATCAATTCGAATAATATCTAAGTAACCCAATGTTATTAAATTTGATTGCGGTGACATTGAGTGGATAAAAATAGCGTATCACATGATGGAATGGTTATTGTATATACTGGAAATGGAAAAGGTAAGACAACAGCTTCGCTTGGCGTAGCATTAAGAGCTATCGGACATGGATTGAGAGTTTGTATGGTTCAATTCATCAAGGGGGAATGGCATTATGGTGAGCTTGATAGCATAAAAAGACTAGAACCAGATTTTGAACTAATAGTTGCAGGTAAGGGTTTTATCGGTATAATTGATGATGACCACGCATTTGAGGAACATGTAAAGGCAGCAAATACTGCATTGAATATAATCAACCAAAAAATTTCACTTGGAACTTTTGATATTATTATCTTGGATGAAATCAACTATGCGATTAATCTGGGAGTGGTAAAATTAGAAGATGTCATCAAAATAGTAAAGAACCGTCCAAAGAATGTGTCGTTAATACTAACTGGAAATCATGCGCGTGAAGAAATAATCTCGTTGGCTGACTTGGTTACTGAAATGAAAGAAATAAAACATCCATACAAAAAAGGAATAAAAGCCAAAAAAGGCATTGACTTTTGAAGAAAATCATATTATAAGCAAACTTAAAGTATAGTAACAAGGTGCGTATTTTCTAGATGGTCACTGATATCAAACAACTTCCTGAGGCAGGAGATTTAGTAATAGCGACGGTAAAGGAAGTGACAGGTCATGGCGCTTATGTGGCTTTAGACGAATATCAAGATTTAACGGCGTTTTTACATGTTTCTGAAATTGCAACTGGATGGATTAGAAACATCGAGAGATATGTACGACCAAAACAAAAGACAGTTCTTAAGGTTATTAG
>DATFEX010000108.1:0-52287 GCA_035250685.1 Nitrososphaeraceae archaeon
AATCAAAATAAACTTAATATATTGTGATGTAACTCTCTCGACTAACAGTTAAAATGCTGATAATCTTTGATGTGGAAGGTGTTCTTCTCAATGCAGAGTACCTTCCAGTTCTTGCTCAGAAGCTTGGTCCGGTGAAGGAAAAAGAAATCTGGGATATCACAAAGCAAGGAATAAGAGGAGAAATCGATTGGGAAGAAGGGCTCATAATGAGGGTCAATGCTCTAAGAGGGACTTTGTTTGAAGATGCAAAATACATTGCCGATAACTTGGAAATAATGCCCGGTGCAAGAAAGCTCTGTTATTCCCTTAAGAAAGCTGGATGGAGGATGATAGCGATTTCAGGAGGGTTCACGATAATTACGGACAAACTTAAAGATGAGCTGTATTTAGACAAAATATATTCAAATGAGCTAATCTTCAATGATGGAAAGCTTGATGGTGTAAAAATTAATGTTAGTTCAGATAAATCATTGGGCGTAAAATCTATCATCAAAGAATGGGGAATAAAAAAGGAGGATATCGTGGTTGTGGTCGATGGAGCCAATGATTTAAAATTGTTTGATATTGCGGGATACACAGTAGGTTTCTGTCCAGTCGACATTGTTAAACAACGGGCCGACGCTACGATTGAAATACGAGACCTATCAATTTTGCTAAGCCTTTTGGAAAAGAAGTTTGGTAAGACCATAGAAACACAATTATGAACTCAATAGTCCTTTGTTTGATTGTTCAATATGGACGAACTTTCTAATACACAAATCATTCCAATTCTAATTAACGATGACATTAGTAAAGGGGATGATGTTGCCGGTATTATTATTAAAGCCATTAAAGAAATAAATCAATCTTTATTGGAGAACGATGTGGTTGTTATCACACACAAGATTATTTCCAAGGCGGAGGGTAAAACTGCTGATTTATCAACGATAATTCCTTCTGAAGAATCTAGCAAGATATCATTGAATACGGGAAAGGATCCTAGATTGGTGGAACTTATTATTTCACAGTCTAACGAAATAGTCAAAATAGAACGAGATATCATTGTTGCTGAAACCAAACATGGTTTTGTTTGCGCTAATGCGGGGATTGATGCCAGCAATGTAGGTAAATCCCCCAATCATGTTGTATTATTGCCCGATGATCCAGATGAATCTGCAACAAGGATTAGAAATGATATTAAATCTAGGATCAACGTCAATGTAAGTGTAATCATCTCTGACACCTTTGGTAGACCATTCAGGAAGGGCCAAGTAAATGTAGCAATTGGGTCTGCAGGGATTAATCCCATACTAAGTTATGTTGGAAATACTGACATGTATGGAAAAATTCTAAAGGTTACTGAGATAGCTATTGCTGACGAATTAGCGTCCGCCGCAGAACTTGTCATGGGAAAATCTTCGCGCATTCCCGTTGTAATAGTACGTGGTTGCAACTACATCTCTGGAGATTATTCAATATCGCAGATTACTAGATCAAAAGAAGATGATTTATTCAGATAGCCCGAATACTAGACTCATTTAAGCCTGGTAAGCTAATTCGTGCGATATTGCAACTACAGTACTTCTATAAACATTTAATATAAACAGGACCTTGATTAATAGTGTTAAGAATGAATATGACGGCCGAAAATGGAACTAAAGAATCGTTTGCTAAAGTTATCGATGTTAGAGGGTTATATTGTCCCGAACCAGTTTTTAGGACCAAGATTGAAATTGAAAAATTAGGCATTGGTGACAAGATCAAGATTATCGCAGATGATCCTGAATCAGAAGAGGACATTACAAGATGGGCAGATAAAACTGGTCATAATTTATTATCCGTCGAAAAAAAAGATAACGAACTAGAGTTTGTGATAAAGAAAGCAAAGTGACCTAGATGACATCTATAGTGGGACCTGAAATATTACAACGTATTGGCAATACTCCATTGTACGAACTTACTTCATATTCAACTCAAAATGTAAAATTTTATGCAAAGTTAGAATGGTATAACCCATTTGGTTCTGTCAAGGATCGTGCAGCATATTGGATGGTTAAAAACGCTGAAAAGAAAGGTTTACTTGTTAAGGATAAAAGCATTATTATCGAACCTACCTCTGGAAATACTGGAATTGCATTAGCTGGTATCGCATCTTCAATGGGCTACAAGGTAGAAATTGTTATTCCAGAGAAAGTAAGTGAAGAAACCAAAAAGATACTAAGGAACCTTGGCGCAACACTTCATGAAACTTCGGATGATCTTTGTCCAAGAGTTGGAGCAGGAACCGATCAAAGTATAGCTCTTGCCACCGCCATTGCAAAACCAAGATCAGATGTTTATTATATGCCAAATCAGTACGAAAATGATTCTAATTATCTAGCTCATTATGAAAGTACTGGTCCTGAAATTTGGGAACAGACAAATGGAAAAGTGACACATTTCTTTACAGGTTGTGGCACAGGGGGCACTATTACTGGAACAGGAACCTTTCTCAAGGAAAAAAATAAGAATTTGAAGGTTGTAGCTATCCAAGCACAACAAAATCATTTGCTGCAAGGTTTGAGAAACTTTGAAGAATCATCTATGCCAGATCTATTCAAACGTAGAGAAACGGTTGTGGATCGATGGATGACAGCTACAAATCAGGATTCATTTAACGCAGTTAAAGATCTTCTCATTAAGGAAGGATTGTTCGTAGGTCCATCTTCAGGTTCCGTAATGTCGTCAATGCTGAAATATTCAGAGGAAATAGATAAAGGAGTTATTGTGGGTATTTTTGCCGACGACGGTAGAAAGTTCAAAAGTCTGTACAAAGAACAAAATGTTTTGGCAGAAAGTGATTATGTTTCTGCATTAGCCAAGTTACCAGAATTGTATATCAAGCCTTAATTACTTGTGAAATTTTTTTTCACTTAACCATTTTTCAACATCCAGTGCAGCCATACATCCAAATCCTGCTGCGGTAATAGCTTGTCTATAGCGATAGTCGTGAACGTCTCCAGCTGCAAAAACCCCTTCAACACTAGTTTTTGTATTCTCTTTAAGAACAACATAACCTCTTTCATCTAATTCTAAGTGATCTTTGAAAATCGAAGTATTTGGTTCATGCCCTATTGCTACGAATAGCCCGCCTACTGCAATATTTTGACTCTTTCCTGTTGTAATATCCTTTATGTCTATACTCTCTATTTTCTTATTTCCACTTATTTTTGACACGACATGGTTCCAGATAAATTCAATTTTTGAGTTTTCAAACGCCTTATCTTGGAGGATCTTGCTAGCTCGCAATCCCTCTCTTCGGTGAATTATTTTAACTGATTTACCAAACTTGGTAAGGAAAGTCGCCTCTTCAATTGCAGTATCACCTCCACCTATAACTGCGATCTCCTCTCCTTTGAAAAACGGCCCATCACAAGTAGCACAATATGAAACACCTCTTCCACCAAACTCTTGCTCTCCGGAGATTCCCAATTTTCTCGGAGATGCTCCTGTACAAAGTAATACCGCTCTGCCTTCATAACTCTCAGAATGTGTGGATATTAGAAATGGTTGTTTTTTGAAATCTACCTTCAACACTTCATCATCAATTATTGTAGTTCCAAATCGTTCGGCTTGTTGTCGCATATTCATCATAAGTTCGGGTCCAAAAATTCCATTAGGAAAACCTGGATAGTTTTCAACTTCACTAGTAGTCATAAGCTGACCTCCCGGGAGTGAACCCGAAATTACTAGGGTTTTTAGCTTTGCACGTGAGGTATAAACTGCTGCAGTATAGCCTGCTGGTCCAGATCCAATAATTATAACATCATAAAGATTCTTTGCATCTAATGTGTCATCAGAATCTTGATTTTCATTTTTTGACATGTATGACTAAGTGGATGGAAGATTTAACCATTAATAATTTGTTCGGAATTAAGCAGAGTGTTAAATTCAATTAGTATTGAAAAAAGATTTACATTGGCAATAAGAATTTGAACATGTAATAAACTTCGGATCATTTGCCAGCCTCAGACAATATTTGTAGATGTTCTTTGCACAGTACTGGATTTATTACCTGCGTATAGATTAAATCATCTTGCCAGTGGGAATTGAACAATCTGCAGGGATATTGTGAACAGAAAGGGTTACCATTGGTAAGAAAAAAAAAGATTGCCTGAATAGCATAACCTGTGGCCACTTGAGTCAGTCTGGGATCGTCATGACTAACAAATCTACTAGCAAATTCCTGTTCTATTTCTTTACTACTGATAGAGAGCAAGTCCTTTAGCATCTGTTTGAAATAGTATCCTTTTGGTTTGGCGGGACCTTCGACAATACTTGGAATTGATATTATGCTTGGAGACCCGCAAATTATTGGTCTGGCGTGATATCTCTTGTCATTTTCGTCATAGGTACACACCAAATTGTCTTCAAATACGAGATGGAAATGATTCATTTGTGATTCATTTTCAGCTATTATTCCAGTGTAGATTCTCTGAAGGTAAAAGCCATTGATAATTGTTATCTTTTGATAACGATTATTTGATGAATTTTGTAATTCGCGATGAAAAATATTTTCACCGTCCATACTGTTATCATTTGATAACTCCCTCAAATTGTCTTCATAACGATAATCAGTCATGTTGTTCTTGATTTGATACGTAAACGGTCTTACATCAACTTCAATGAATGGTAAGATTTCGTGTAAATCTATAGAAACTTTCTTCGAAAGAAATGAAGCCGTTAAGGATGATGAGTAGAGATGTACATATGATAATTTCATATGTATATCTAAGTCTACTCCAAACCTTAGTTGATTTTTATGTCTGGATTTGGAATTTTCTTCAACTTGCTGATAGCAACTTGGGCTGCTTTCCTGCCTGATAATAGCATTGATCCAAACGTTGGACCCATTCTAGGTAGTCCGTGTGTCTCAGTTGCGGACATGCCAGCAGCAATTAATCCCGGATAAACTTCACCAGTATATTCTACAACAGCATCTTCTCCTGTTACAGACATAGGTTCCATCCCTTTCCACTTCACGTATCCTCTATCCATCATTCTTTTAATAGCCACAGAGTCATGACCTGATGCATCTATGACTAATTTTGATTCAAGAGCGACAGGATCAACACATGTTATATTTCTTGGTAATGCAGAGACAGGCATCCAATTCACAACAACTCCGCTAACTTTATCATTTTTCAGTACTAGATCATCAAATTTAGTCAACTGGAGGAATCTGACTCCCGAATCACAAGCTGACGCAATTAGCTTTGAACACGCATGAGGCCCCCAAGTGGCAAATAATGATTCTGAAATTTTTCTGTAAGGTACTCCAAGTTCGTCCCAAATCTTGTTTGCCGGATACCTAACAGTTACAGGGTTCATCATATATCCTCCTACCCAATATCCTCCTCCAATGTAGTTATTCTGCTCAATTATGAGAGTTTGAACACCGTTTTTACATAATTCTCGTCCCGCCATCAATCCAGCAGGCCCAGCGCCTATGATAATTACATCGCAATCGCTATACTCCATCAATGTTTCATTGAACATTTGTGCAATAGTTCGAGTTATGTCCTTTTCACTTGCTTCCGTGAAAATTTTTTCCATGCTTCAATTAACGCTCTGTCTTGTATTAATATTATGTGTATTCCTAGTATCAGCTTAAGGTTCACCCGACATAAATTCAAATTTTAATTAAAAGAGTATTGTGAGTACACCTAATGTCCGATCCTACAGCCAGGCGACTTTTTTGGTATCTATTTGCAGGTTCGAAGGGAGGTGAAAATAGGATAAAGATAATAAATTTGTTACATGATACTCCACTAAACATAAATCGCATGGCTGAAATTCTGGATCTTGATTACAAGGCTGTTCAGCATCACGTAAATGTTTTGGAAAAAAATAATTTAATATCCCATATGGGCGAAAAATATGGAATTATGTATTTTGTTTCAAATTATCTAGAGTCTAATTTGGAAACGTTTGAGGAAATCATATCAAAGATAAATAAATCAAAAACAGAATAGGGTTTTTATACAAAATTCCGAATGTAATTTTCTGAATTTTATATAACAAAAATGTAAATCCAATTAATCCTAGATTGTTCTAGATAAAGGACCACTTCTCACTTTTTCGATGATATTCTCTAACAGCGCAGTCAATTCTGACTTGTGTGAATCCAAATATCCTTGACCCTTATCGTTTATTCTGGCTTGGTAAAGTCTCAAATCTCGATGCTGATCAAAAAATTGTTCAATCATTGTATTTCCATGTTTGGATGGGTTTGTTAGCTGCTCAAAGGAATCTACCGTCTGGTTCAGGTCACCATTCTTGACAGACTCTACGGATTTATCTAGAATTTCTATAATGTCTTTTATTTCCTGAATAGGTGCAGAGTACTCCTTGGGCTTAAGAAATCCAGATCTTTTTACCTGTCCCAATTTGTCTGAAATATCTCCCGAGAGCTCATAGTACTCTTCCTTGCCAGTAATTGATTTCTTTTGTTTTATTGTCACCAGTCCCTTCATGCTCAATCTCATGATGGCTTCTTCAACATCTAGTTTATCCATTCCTGTTGCCCAAACAATTTTTCCGACGTAGTCGTAACCTTGTCGTAATGATTCAAGCACAACTACTTCAATAATTCTCATGAAACCCTCTTCTGCACGGGCGTTTTCAAAATCATTATCCCGTACGGCTTTTTTTGCATGAGAAATGTCGATTTCAATAGCTCTCTTTAGTGCTTCCATTCCATCGTCTACCTTACCATCTAATGTGAGATAGCATGCATAGTTATACCAAACCAAACCGTCGCTAGGATTAGCATCTAATGCTTTTGTACAACATTCTATGGCCTTGGTATAGTTATTCATCTTATAATACGCAAGTCCCTTCAAGTTCCAAGCTTCATGATTATCCGGATCAATGTTCAATGCCATATCATATGAGGAAATTGCGAAGGAATAGTCTCGCAAATGAAAGTGCGAATACCCCTTTTTAATCCAAGCTTCCACATAATTAGGGTCTAATCTCAGGGCTAATTCAAAACTACGTATTGCGTCACTTAGCTTGTCGTTTGACATGTGGTTTACGCCTTTTTTATACAAATCACGTACTTGGAAATCGAGATTATCCGTATCCTTAGATACTTCTGGTTTAGAATTATCCTCCTTATCTTTAGCTCTGAAGAATCTGCTCATCGCTTTTGATTACTCGTGTCAAAATAAATAGATTTGGACAATTAATATATTGTGTATCCAAGAATAAAAAGTCCTTTCATTGACATGTACAGCAAAGGAGGCATTCAGAATCCCATGAGCGATTAGATTTTGCTTGCTATTCTATTTTTCAGAGAAAATTATTGCTTTAATTTATTCAATCCTGGTATTGAAAAAATTAGAGTCCAAGAGATTTGAGGATTTGATCTACTGTAATGAATTATTCTTCTTATGTGGAATGATTTGTTATTCTAAGAAGATTGCGAATAATGATTGTTACTATTTGAAAGACTCTTAATTAATTAGTAATAACAGGCTCATTTTCTGTGCTTTTTGACCTTAGCAAATTCACAAAATAATGATGTCTATAATTTCTTAAGGATATGATACTTTGAATGGTAATGTCATTTTGATTGATGTTCGGATTGTTAGTCACAACGGTTATTGTTTTTGACACCAATCAAATACGGCTTGTTAATATCTTATCTATGATACCAAGATAAGCAAATACCGCGTTAATACGAAATATCCTGAATTTAACGTCGATACACTGTCATTCCAAATTCCTTCACATAGCAAAATTTGACATCGATCGAGTCAACTAGTGGATCAAAATAATGATTCCATGGGTTTTTAGTCCAAAAAAGCGGTGAAAAATTCCCAAATTAGACTTTATGATAGTATCACAATTTAAGTAAATTATGATTAATTAATAATAGAAGGACATAAAAATAGAATCATTAGAATTTCATATTATATTGTTATATTTTTTATACTTCTCTAAAATATTGGTGAATAATGTTTAGGAAGAACCTCACTATCTTTATGTTAGTTGGAATTTTGACAACAATCACTGTCACATCAACTTACCTCATGAGCGCTTCCGCTTACAAACCAGGTGATTCTGCTGCAAAATATAATTGCTTTATGACTGATGCCAATGGAAATTATAATTTGACTGCAGAAGGCGACTTAATCGCTTGCGAAATGGATACAGGTGATCATGCATGGATGTTAACTTCATCTGCATTGGTGCTTGTCATGACGCCTGCTGGTTTGGCAATATTTTATGCCGGACTCTCAAGACAAAAAAATGCAGTAAATACGCTACACATGGTGTTTCTTACTACAGGTCTAGTTGCTGTTCAATTCACTTTATGGGGCTATAGTTTAGCTTTCGGACCTGACGCAGGTGGCTATGGCTTTATTGGAACATTAGATTGGGCTGGTCTGGCTGATGTTGTTCACGACGCTCCTTCAATGGTCTATGCGACAACTATTCCACATGGTACATTCATGGTATTCCAGATGATGTTCGCTATCATTACCCCTGCCTTAATCGTGGCTTCTGTAGCCGAGAGGATGAAATTTAGCGCATTCATAATCTTCGTAATACTGTGGTCAACATTCGTTTATGACTTCGCTGCACATTGGACTTGGTCAATATCTGGAGCTGACAACTATGGAATGAATACCGGATATTCAGGCTTTGGATGGACTGGTGCCTTTGGGTCTCTCGACTTTGCGGGCGGAACTGTCATTCATATCACTTCCGGATGGGCTGGACTCGTGGTAGCACTTATGCTCGGAAGGAGAATCGGATACGGAAAAATTCCTATGGAGCCACACAATATATCACTAGTAGTCTTAGGAGCTGCGTTACTGTGGTTCGGTTGGTTCGGATTCAACGCTGGTTCAGCTGGCGCTGCAGCTACTAACGCATCAAGCGCATTCGTTGCAACACAGATAGCTACTGGAATGGCCGTAGTGACTTGGTCATTGCTTTCGTGGGCACATACAGGTAGAGCCTCAACCGTAGGAGCTGCGTCTGGTGCTGTCGCTGGACTTGTAGCAATTACCCCTGCAGCCGGTTTCGTCTCACCAATGTCGTCTATTGTAATTGGAATAATTGCATCAGTTGCATGCTATGCTGCTGTTATGTTCAAGAACAGTAGAAAGTGGGATGATGCGTTGGACACTTGGGGTGTACACGGTATCGGTGGACTTGCCGGAGCTCTTTGCACCGGATTATTCGCAGAAAAGAGATTTACCTCTTGGGGAGACGATGGACTCGTATTTGGCAACCCAGCTCAACTATATGAGAACGCTGTAGGTGCATTTGCAGCAATTGCATGGACTATGGGTATCACCGCAATAATCATCAAAGTAATGGATAAGGTCTGGCCTGGAGGCATAAGAGTTACTCCAAAAGAAGAAGAAATAGGATTGGACTTAACCCAACACGGAGAACGAGCGTACGTAAGCGAATAAACACACCTACCTTTTCTCTTTTTATTTTCTTGTTTTTTAAAATAATTTAGAATATTCGATTCAATTTTGTAGGCTTATATATTTTCAAATATTAAGAGTAGCATGGTTGATAAATTTACAATAGTAAGATTAAGCTCAGGAAATGAAAAATTCGAAATTTTGGTTAAACCAGATCCTGCTCTTGAATACAAATTAGGTAAAAAAATGGACATTTCAAATATTATGATTTCAGATGAAATATACTCGGATGCTAACAAGGGTACTAGAAGTTCAACTGAGAAATTAATGAAGGCCTTCAAGACAACGGATCAATTTGAAATAGCAAAGCAAATCATGGCCAAAGGTGACCTTAATATGAATACGGATCAGCGCAGAAAGATGATTGAAGAAAAGAAAAGACAAATCGTCGAGTATATCAACAAGAACTTTGTGGATCCTAAAACCCATATGCCTCATCCAATCTCAAGGATTAGTGCTGTCCTTGACGATGCTAGAGTAGCCATAGATCCATTTAAGCGACTTGATGATCAAATTAAAAATATTATTGATCCGTTGAGAAAACTATTACCCTTAAAGTCAGAAATACTGGAGTTGACTGTAACTGTACCGGCACAATTTTCAGGACAATCATTTAGTGTATTCAAGAGTATTGGCGATATCAAATCCGAACAATGGTTATCCGACGGCTCGTTACAAGTTGTTCTCAACCTAAACGCGGGGATGAAAAGCTCATTTCTAGACCGAATTGGTACGGCGACCAAGGGCTCAGCACAGGTCTCAGAAAAACAGTAATGCGTTTTCTTTTCGCCACACTTAAAATATAAGTCTGTTCTAACTTCCCAAAAAGGGAGAATTATGAATAAAAGATTTTTGAATTCCTGTCTAGGAGGAATACTCTGTGCAGGAAGTTAAACGAAAATACGTTATTCCTGGAGATATTGTGGCTGAAGGAAATTCGAGACCACTAGTCAATGTATTTAAGAATGGCAATTCAATTGTCGCAACCCGAATTGGAATTACAGAATCTAATAAGGATGGGGCCAAGGTAATCCCATTATCTGGAATTTATTTCCCACGGGCAAACGATATTGTCATAGGTAAAATACTTGACCATTCGTCATTGTCTTGGTCCGTTGATATCAATTCATGCTTTGCCGCTCATTTACCAGCACAAGACATTTTCGGAAGAGATTTTTCACCGGCGCATGACGATATGGGGCGCCAGTTATCAACTGGTGATGTTATCGTAGCGAGAATTGCCATTTTTGATAGAACAAGGGATCCTATCCTTACTATTCAGGATAAAGACCTGGGAAAAATACCTACAGGAGAATTGTTGAAAATATCTCCAACTCGAGTTCCACGACTTATAGGAAAAAGAGGATCTATGATTCAAACAATCGAACAGGCAAGTTCCACACGGATAACTATAGGTCAGAATGGAATCATTGTCGTATCAGGAAAGGATAAAGAGGGAGTTACTCTTGCTATTAATGCAATCCACATAGTAGAGGTAGAGGCACATACTTCAAACCTTACACAAAGGATTAAACAGTTATTGAATGTGCCGGAGTCTGAGATAGAAAGTGATGAAGCTCAAACTAGCGAAGCTAATGATACTACAATAAATCAGGATGAAATAAATTCAAACAATAATGATAAAGAGATGGGGATGATTAATTCAAATGGTACAAAGTAGAAGCCTTATAGACGAAAGTGGAAAACGAAGCGATGGTAGGGTCATTGATGAATTAAGAGAAGTAAAAATCAAAGTTGGAATTGTAAAGAATGCAGACGGTTCTGCGTTGATAGAGTTTGGTAAAAATAAAATTATTGCAGCGGTCTATGGTCCGAGGGAAGTCCACCCAAAACACATGGCATTGTCAGATCGATGTGTAGTAAGATGTAGATATCACATGTCACCGTTTTCAACAGATACTCGCAAAAGTCCAGCTCCTTCCAGAAGGGAGACAGAAATATCCAAAGTAATTCGGGAGTCTCTCGAGCCTGCTCTTATACTTGAGGATTATCCTCGCGCTGCAATTGATGTCTTTATAGAGGTTCTTCAGGCCGATGGTGGCTCAAGGTGTGCTGGTATCTCTGCTGCTTCTGTTGCTCTTGCCGATGCAGGGATAAATATGCGTGATATGGTTTCAGCATGTGCAGCAGGAAAGGTAGATGACAAGATAGTGATTGATATTAATGATACAGAAGACAAAGAAGGTGGAGCTGATATGCCAGTTGCATATATGCCAAATCTAAAGAAAATAACACTTTTGCAGCTCGATGGTGAATTAAACCCGAACGAATTTAATACTTGTTTGGACGAAGCTGTCCGTGGATGCTTGAAAGTATATGAAATACAACGTTCCTCATTAATGGAAAAGTACTTTGGCGATGAAAAGGGAATGAAAGAATAATGAGTCTATCAAAAAAATCTACAGTAATTGTTGAGAACCTACGCAAAAAGCAGATGCGAGATGCAATTTCGGCAGGGAAAAGACTAGATGAGAGATCGTTAGATGAAATAAGACCTATTGAAATTGAACTAGATGTTATCAAAAAAGCAAGCGGATCTGCTTGGGTAAAGTTAGGTAACACTGAAGTTGTCGCAGGGGTAAAAGTAGAGACAGGTGAACCTTTTGAAGGATTGGAAAATAGTGGTGCGTTGATAATCACTGCAGAAGTGCTTCCGATTGCGTCTCCACATGTCGAACCAGGGCCTCCAGATGAAGAAACAATAGAGCTTGCTAGAGTTGTTGACAGAGGTGTGAGAGAATCTGAAATGTTGGATTTAAGTAAATTAGTTTTGGTTCCCGGAAAAATTGTGTATACCATTTTTGTTGATTGTAGTGTAATTAATGTAGATGGTAATCTTTTAGATGCAACGTCCTATGCTGTGGTCTCCGCTTTGGCGAGCTGCAAACTGCCTGTCTTTGAAATTAAAGATGACAAGGTTGTAGAAACGGGAAAAACACAAGACCCACCAATAACTACCATGCCTGTATCTATTACAACGGTTAAAATTGGAGATTACTTGATTTCGGATCCTACTACCGAGGAAGAAGCTTGCATGGATGCTCGACTAACAATTACCACTAACTCGAAAGGTTCAATCGTAGCAATGCAAAAAGGACTCAAAGGGAACTTTTCAATTGATGATGTGAAAAGTATTGCAAATAAAGCTATTACCAAGGGAGAGGAAATTAGAGGAAAACTAAAAGGAGTGATCAATATTGGTAAGTAGAAGTAAGCACAAAATATCCCGACTTAAGGGATTAGGCGTAAAATATGGAGCTACTGTTAGAAAGCGATATGGAATGATTTACCGACTTTTGAAAAAGAAAAGAAGATGCCCAAAATGCGGTTCGGTAAGATTTGATAGACAAGCGCTTGGAATTTGGTACTGTTCAAAGTGCAATTACAAAGTAGCTGCTGGTACATATGATGTAAACTTTGAAAGAACAAAGAGTAAGTATTAAAATCGAAATTACTCTAGATAATCTTTCTTCAGATGTTTCTTCTAATGTCGGGAATACTATTTTCAATGCGCTAAATCCTGAAACCAAGTTTCTATCTTCAAATGAAAAAATAAGTATTGCCTCCGATAATGGTGTAATTTCCATTGACATCAGTACGACTGACTTACAATCAATGCGGGCAATAGTTAACACCTACATCAGATTGTTGAGTTTATCTTTTTTATCTCTAAATTTATAAAACGCTATAGATTTATGATGGTGAAGTCAAATAATAAGAAATGAGCGAACAAGAAATTCCACCATGGTTGAGAGAACAACTATCTAGAATGCAACAATTGCAACAAAATTTGCAAGCCATTATGATGCAAAAACAACAACTAGAAGCGGAATCTGTAGAGATAGAAAAAGCCACCGAAGAACTCAAGAAATCTGAGCAGGACGAAGCTGTATACAAAAGCGTTGGTCCTCTTATGATAAAGACAAAAAAAGATGATACGCTAAAGGAGTTGGATGAAAAGAAAGATCTTGCCAATACAAGGTTAGTAGTTCTAGGAAAACAAGAGACTCGGGTAAAAGAAAATTTGAAAGAAGTAGAGAACAAGATTAATGAAATGATTCGCATGGGACAAGGTCAAGGGCAAGCAGGAAACTTGGGAACAAAACCAAACCCATAATTATTACTTTTTAATTTTGCATTATAGTTCTATCTAATCTGAATGATATTTCTATGTTTAGTAACATTTAGTTAATTTAGAACTTTTGATATTACTCAGAGGAACGTATCATTGACCTCTTAATTGTTAAAGTATTTTCTTTTATTCTGTTTGTATCAATTCATGATCTGTCTTTAAATGCCTGATTAGCAACAAAGTTATGCACAGGATGTTTGTTCGTATCTATTATTGATCCATTGCTGGTATGGGAACTTCTCTGGTTGTTTTTCTCATTTCAATGAATGTTTCAGTCTTTTGTACTCCTTCAATACGACCTACTCGTTCCGAAATCAATTGATGCATCTCGTCCAGTGAATGGGAATTCATCGTTACCAGTATATCGAATCTACCAGTCACTTCAGAAACTTCAGTAACACCTGGAATCCTGAATAGTTCATTCAAGACATTATCTCTCAATTTAGAATCCATGTTTATACCTGTTAACGCCTTTACATTAAACCCAAGTGCTTCGTCATTCATCAAGATCGTAAATTTCCTAATAATTCCCCTTTTCACTAGTCTCTTTATCCTGCTGTATACTACCGATGCGTTGATATTGATTTTTCTTGAAAGTCTTGGGACTGAAATAGATGCATCATTTGAGAGTTCTTCCAAAATTTTTAGATCTAAATCATCTATTTTATACATAGAAAATCACTAATTATATCGTAAAATCTGGGGTTAATAAATGTATTAATTGCAATTTTATTCAATTTTTTTATCAATAATGTAGGATTATATGATTTTTTTCGACCTAAAGAGCTCTGCCAGTAGTATCGCACCCTTCGCAGAACCCATTTTTTCATTATGTGTAAGTAGAACATACTTTATTCCATTTTCAAAAACAGTGTCCTTTCGCAGTCTTCCAACTACTGTTGTCATTCCATCATTTATTTCTCTATCAATTCTTGGTTGTGGCCTAGTGGGATCATCATGAACTATGATATAGTCCGAAGGTGCGGAAGGCAAGTCCTTTATTGATACGGATTTCGAAAAGTTCAGCATAGATTCTCTTACCTGATCTGGTAAAGCTGTTTTCTTTAGTTGGGCGAATACTGTCTCAGTATGTCCATCGATTACAGGTACCCTTGTACAAGTACAACTTACTTTTATGGACGCGTTTTTGATGGAGTTACCGTCAAATTTTCCCAGGATCTTTTTTGTTTCTACCTGAACTTTTTCTTCTTCTTTTGGGATATAGGGAATCACGTTATCCATGATATCCAAAGCTATCACACCGGGTGATCTACCCGCACCAGATAGGGCCTGCATGGATGTCATGAAAACACTTTCCAGACCCAAGTCGTCCATTAAAGGCTTCAGGGTTATGGCCATGCCTGTAGTCGTGCAATTAGGCAAAGGAGCGACAAAACCGTTCCAATTTCTGTTCTTCTTTTGAATATTCAGCATTTCACAATGTTCATCATTGATTCCAGGAATCAGTATAGGCACATCTTCTTCATATCTAAATGCAGCAGCTGTACTTATCACAGGGACTTGAGATGCCATTTTAGGTTCAATTATTCTCGCATCCTCTGATTCAAGTGCGGTAAAGATTAGGTCTAGTTTCTTTGGATCTATATCTTCTACTTTTGATAAGACCATATCTCTAACGTTTTCGGGAATGTTTTCCTTATTGTGCCATTTGAGTAGTGAAGTAGATGGATCTCTAAGTGCATCAATGTATTTTTTCCCCGCTGAACGCTCTGATGATGCAATCTGAACCAGTTCAAACCAGGGGTGTTTGCTAAGCCCAATGACAAACTCCTGCCCTACAGCTCCCGTCGCACCTATTACTGCTACTTTTAACATAATGAGCCGTTATTCAGAACGCAACTAATATTCGTTTACAGAAAAAACATAATATTATCCATTCATGCTATATTGGAATTAATTTGGAATTTAGATGACTCAATATTCTTGTTCTCATGGCGGGGTTTATAGTGTAAATCCAAGGTTAGTAAGGGTTGATTTTAGCTCGAACGTAAATCCATTAGGAATTTCGGGGAATGTTTTGAAAATACTTCGAAAAAATTTACCAAAATTATCCTCAATCTATCCCGATAATGAGCATGAAAATCTAAAAAAAAAAATTATCAACTATTTGGATAGTGGATTATCACATGATTCAATAAACATAGGAAATGGGGCTACGGAAATAATCTATAACTTTGCCAGAGCATTTGTTCAAAAACAAGCGATCATACCATATCCAACATTCTGCGAGTATGAATTGGCATCAAGAAAAATGGGTGCAAAAATTAAACACGTACGACTTAAGGACTGGAAACTTGATGTAGACAGTATTTTGGAAAAAACTCGGAATTCCGACGCAATTTTCTTGTGCAATCCAAACAATCCCACAGGACTTTTTTCATACGATTTGGTCAAGAAACTTGTAGAAAAAATTGATCATTCAATAAGAATACTCATAGACGAGAGTTTCATTGAATTTGTTAGTGAACAAAAACATCCAAGATCATTTATTGAAAAGATTAATGAATTTCGAAATGTGGTAGTCTTACGTTCATTGACAAAATCATTTGGCCTTGCGGGATTAAGACTTGGTTATTGTGTATCTCATCCGACCATGGCGAAAAAATTATCGCATAATAAGATAACGTGGAACATAAATGGATTAGCTCAGTTGGCGGGTATTACTGCTTTGGATAACTTGTCACATCTTAGGAAAGCAAGAAAAATCATATCCACTGAACGAGAACTGATGTATGATAAAATAAATCATGATTTACACTCCTTTTCAGCAATCAAATCAGATGTTAATTTCTACCTAATCAGGTTGAGGGATGGTAATTGTAGGAAAGTTAGGGATTTAATATTAAAGAAGAATGGGATTCTTGTCAGAGAATGTAGTGATTTCAAAGGTATGAATGACAAGTACATCCGTGTCGCAGTAAGGACTCATAACGAAAATTTAGCACTATTCAATTCATTGGAGTCGCTTGATAAGTGAAAGCAAAGCTCCTTATGATACAAGGTACGTCCTCGGGGTCAGGAAAGAGTACTTTAGTGGTTGCTCTATGCAGGGTATTCTCTGATTTGGGATATAAGGTGTCACCTTTTAAAGCGCAAAATATGACATCAAATTTTCATTTTGTAAAACATAAAGAATCAGCAAGGAGAATGGCTGGGATTCAGGCTGTTCAAGCTACGGCGGCCAGAATCGCGCCAGATATCAGAATGAATCCTCTTCTTTTGAAACCCTTAGGTAACAACATAAGCGAAGTCATTCTAGGAGGAATAGGGAGTCTGAAGATGACTGCTGAAGACTACTATAAGAGCTTTGTTCTCCAAAAAGGATTTCCGAAAGTTCTTCAAGATCTGGATGGTCTTAGAGATGAAAACGATTTGATCTTGATAGAAGGAGCAGGATCTCCCGCAGAAATTAATTTGTCAAAGTATGATATTGCAAATATGATCCTCGCAGAAAGAACGAATTCAAAAGTTTTGTTGGTGGCAGATATTGAGAGGGGAGGTTGTTTTGCAGCAATAGTCGGAACGATAAGATTACTGCCGATCCGGCAACGTAAGTTTGTTAAGGGCATAATAATTAACAAGTTTTTAGGTCAAAAATCGATTCTAGATAACGCAATTTTTTCGGTTGAGGAAATGACGAACAAAAAAGTGATAGGAGTAATTCCGAAAGTACAATTTGATATTCCAAGTGAAGATTCACTGGACCAAAAAAGATCAAAGTCATCGTATGGCAAACGATATCTTGATGAGCAAATCAATTTAGTAGCATCTACCTTTAGAGAGAGCATCGATATGAAATTTCTACTAAATATTCTAAAAATGAAATGAACTATGAATTCTGAATATATTTTATTATCTCTTATTGGAGGCATTGCATCATGTTTTATATTTACCGATCCTCCAAATCGGATACATCCTATTTCATGGTTTGGAAAATTAGTTTCTTATCTTTTGCCAAGATTAAAACGCACCAACCCTGATCAAGAAAGGCTTATGGGAATTGTTTTTACATTGTTTCTAACTATAGTCATCACTGTGGGATCATATTACTTTTCCATCATCCTCCAAAAAATATTTGGCATAGTAGGGCTACTGATTTACTCACTACTAGTGCTTAAATTTACAATGGCGATTCTTACATTAGAAACGCATGTATATGCGGTAATTCGTGCATTGGAAGAGAATAACTTGATTAAAGCAAGGAAGAACCTTTCTCTTATTGTCGGAAGGGACACTAATAACCTTGATAAAAATCATATTTTATCAGCAACTATAGAATCAATAGGGGAAAGCATGGTAGATGGGATTGGTTCGATATCGTTTTACTTTTCACTACTAGGTCCGTCAGGCGCGATTGCCTATAGGATTATTAATACACTTGATTCAATGATTGGCTATACTGATAGCTACCATTATAACATAGGTTGGATGGCAGCAAAATTAGATACTTTTGCAAATTATATTCCAGCTCGATTATGTGCAATAATGTTGGTACTTTCTTCAAAGCTAGTCGGTGGAGATTGGAAAAATTCCATGTTGACTATGCGTAAGGATCACAACAATACGCCTAGTCTCAATGGTGGCTATCCCATGTCGGCATTGGCAGGAGCCCTCAAAGTGAAGCTCGAAAAAATAGGATATTATGAATTAGGCAGTAATATCGAGCCACTGTCTATTGAAAAATGTAAAAATGCTCTTACAATGGTAAAACTATCCATTCTTTTGTTCTTTGTTTTAATATCTGTACCAATGATATTAATTTTAACTATTCTAGGTTGGTGGAATTTCCTATATGTTTAGTCCTATTATTTCTTTATTTTCATTTTTGACAATCATTCCTACTTCAAAGACCTCTCTTTTTGATCTAAATATCATTGCAAAGAACATGCATTACTTTCCACTCTGTGGTGGAATAATTGGTCTGATAGTCGGCCTAATTTCGCTATTCTCCAACACATTTTTGCCACAATATTTCTCGAGCTTTATAGTACTGGTAACGTTCGTCATTGTTACCGGCGTCCATCATATTGACGCGTTAGCCGATTTCGCTGATGGAATTATGAAAAAGGGTGATAGAGAATCCAAAAGAAAAGCGATGTCTGATCCATATGTGGGATCTGCTGGAACAACTGCGCTTATTATTAATTTTATAGGTATATACATTGCACTTTTCAACTTTGAATCCCCAATCAAGCTATTTTACGCGATAATTGTCGCAGAGATAATATCCAAGTACATAATGGTAATGCAGGCATCTATCGGAACCTCGGCCTGGTCGGGTCTAAGCTCACCATTCACTATAGAGATGAAAAAACGGACAAAAGTAATAATATCAATCATAATAACTGTGGTATTAATTTTCATAATAGAGGGTATTATGGGTTTACTAACATTAGGTATCGTAGTAATAATAGGGCTGATTATTTACATAATATCTTACAAGAATTTTGGAGGTGTAAGCGGTGATGTTTTTGGAGCTTCTAATGAAATTTCTCGCTTATCAGCGTTACTAATACTATCCACATTTACCATGTAATATGACAAGAGAAATGCACGCCCTAATCATGTGTGGTGGTAAAGGGGAAAGAATAAAAGACTTTTGTTCAGATAAAACTATGCTAGAATTTAATGATAAACCATTAATTGAACACATTATCCTTTCATTGAAAAAATCTGAACAATTTGATAAAATATTCACCGCTGTAAGTCGTAATAGTGTAGCTACCATAAATTTTTTAAAAAAACATGATTATTTTAGTAGTGGTTATCTCGAAGTTATTGAGACTACAGGTATTGATTATTCAACCGATCTTGTCTCTGCGTTAGAGAAATTAAAACCTGCCACTATATTCGTAGTTCCCGCAGACATACCACTAATCACTCCTGATGTAATTAGCAAAATAATTTCTAAGTGGCATGGAGATAAGCCCTCTATTTCGATCGTAATGGATAAGGCGATTGTATTGAAATTGGGTTTGTTACCAACCATACTAATAAAGCTGCACGACAAAGAATGTTATCATTCTGGAGTAAGCATTTTTGATTCATCTAAAATACATGCAGGAAAAATAATAAAGGAACATTATATAACTTTAAATGACGAAAAGCTCGCCTTTAACATTAACACAAAAAAAGATTATTTTTTGTTAAAGTCTAAACTTAATCAAGCGTTGTGAGGATTTCCCCCAAGACACTTGCTCTTCCGCCGGTCTTTTTTGCAATTGGATTTCCACACGATTTACAATTAATATCGATAGTTGCATGGGAAAAAATAACTTGTTTTTCCTGACAACTGGTGCATTGTACAGACAAGAAGTTGCTTTTTGGTTTTGGAATCAAAATATTTTCTTTTTTCATGACAGATCACAATTTAAGGCTGGATCTCCAGCTTTCGCATACGCATCCCTTCTTTCATAGTTTTACGTTGACAATTTTTACAAGTATATCTTAAAGTTATTTTCTTTGTAGTCTTGGCAGTTCTCTTTAGTTCTGGGAACTTTTGTCCGCCATATCCTTTTTTATCCTCTGCATGTCTTCTAGCCCCTAGCGCAGTTTTTCTGTCCTTGCCCTTCTTATAAATGGCAACTGATTGAGTTGTATGTTTCTTACACTTTGGGCAGAATTTTTTCAGCTCTTTCTGCATTTTCATATTTTGAAATAGCCACGTGTGGGTAATTTAAGGGCAGCGAACAGCCAATTCTGTATGTCCTCCGTGCAACAAAGATGGGGTTAAGAAATCTCGAGTTTGCATTTTAGAGATTCTTAGCTAAAACTTGTGGCTTGAGAAAATCTAATATACTGATTAATTTATACCACATTTAATAATGTTCGAAAGCATAATTCAACAAATAGTACCGGCAACTTCTGAAAGCTTCGGGGTATGGATACCACTTGCATTTGGTCTGGCTGTAGGTCTGGGATATGCAATAATATCGGCAGCACGAAAGGCAAAGTAGTATCTCGCCGACCTCTTTTCTTTTTATTGCAATGTTCAAAAGTGATCCTTCAATATGATTAAGAAGGTTCTGATAGATGCTACAAAGGTAAGAGAAATTAAGGTAAATGCAGGGCAAACTACAAGCTTCTTATGGGAAGGGGAAAATGTCTTTTCTACACCTTCCATGATATCAGAAATGGAAGAGACGTGTAGATTATTGCTAAAGGAAGAATTTTTACAGGATAATGAATGGGACTCTGTAGGAACTCTCGTTAATGTTAGGCACTTGAAGGCAACTCCAGTTGGAACACAGGTTAATCTGAAGGCGAAGGTAATCAAAGTGGAAGATAAGAGAATCACTTTTGAAGTAGAAGCTACAGATAGGCTTGAAAAAATTGGCGATGGATTACACGAGCGCGCAATTATTAACGTTCCAGAATTTAGAGAAAGATTCAACAATAAAATAAAAAAATTAACGAATTTGTAGAGCAGTAAAATTATTACAACTTGATTTGATATTCATACGGAAGGTAGCATCAGGAACCGCAACTATAACAAGGAAGAATAATTCTTAGTGAATAAAAGTTTATATGATATATTTCGAGTCTGTAGGTTTGTATGGCTCAGCAGCCTTCTCCGAAAAGTGGAGGTAAAGTCTCAAGACGTGATTTCATGAAACTGATGGCTGCTGCAGGCACGGTTATGACTTTTGCGGTTTTTGCAGATTGGGGCAGATTCCTTCCACCACCTAAAGAGCAATCAGTTGAAAGACAAAGGGTGGAACTCCCTGATGGTTCTCAAGCTAATGTCAATTCTTTTCCAGTTAATCATGCTGAAGCTGTTATTTTTCCTAAAAGCGATGATCCAGTATTAAATAAGGAGGCTTTTCGAACATGGCAATTTATAAGATTACCTGAAGAACTGGGTGGAAAAAAGAACGACGCAACTGCCTTTAGAATGTACAGTATGGTTTGCCTTCATCTTTGGTGTCTATGGAAATACTGGCCACAAGATGGCAGAAAAAGAGGAGAATGTCCGTGCCATGGTAGCATGTATGATCCTCTTACCGGTAAAGCATTTGCAGGTCCGGCATCTTTGCAAGCTCCTCCTTCTAACGTGCTTCCAAGTTTAGATTTAGAAATTACTTCTGATGGTAACGTATGGATTAAACCTCCGAATTGGAGTCCTAATGGTAATGGGGTAGTGGGATTTGGGCGTTTCCTTACATAGAGAGAATAGTTTAACTCGATTCTTCAGATGGACCTACGCTGGAGTAGACCGTACCATCTTTATGGCACTCAAATTTACGCTCCCAAGCAGGTTTGTTAGCCCGCTTGGATTTTTAGGAATGCTCACCTTTGTAATTTTCATAATTCTAGGTGTTACTGGTGCATTACTCATGCTCTATTATGAGCCAATTCTCGATAGGGCGTGGGACAGTGTAAAAAACATTAACGATGTTATTCCATATGGATTCCATCTTAGAAACATTCACTACCACGCATCAAATGCCATGGTCATGGTTGCTTTATTGCATATGTACTACCAATATTTCAGTGGTAGATATAAGATTAGAAACGAAATTCTTTGGGTCACCGGAATTATCCTAGGCGTACTTACAATATTAGAAGCCTTTACCGGATACGATATAATATTCAGTGAAAGAGCTGAATTGGCCATTTCTATAGCAGCTTCCCTCACAAATTCTATTCCAATATTGGGACCACAGATGACAGAAGCGTTCTTTGGAGGGGGATTCCATGATTTTGTACTTAGGTTCTACGCGTTTCATGTATTCTTGTTACCAATAGCAATGTTGGGGCTGATGGTTGTACATTTCCCCAGGTTCCTGGTTTTTGATGTTCCTATGGTAATGGCAATAACGGGAGCAATAATGCTGACTGGAGGGGTTTTTCCTGTGGACATGGGACTGAAATTCGATCCTAATGTTCCACCTGGCATTACGGTGCCTGAGTGGTATTTGACCGGACTATACGCATTTCTACGTAGTGCGTATGACAAATTTACAACAGGTGTGGCTTGGCCAGGTTTGTTCATTTTCGCATTACTTATCGTACCATTCATTGACAGGTACAAGAAATTTTCATGGAAGGATAGACCTATTATTACGGCAGTAGGGATCACAAGTTTAGCACAGATAATAGTAACAACTTACTGGGGATTCTACATAGATCCTGATAGAACCAAATCATTACTAGAACGACTCGTTATTGATCCAGTTTTCTTATATCTTGTCATGATTTTGCTCGTACCATTGTCATTTGGCTTCACATACATGATGATAAAATTAGCGAGGAATGCGGAAGCTAATGCAAAGGTTCAACCAAAGAAACCAACGAGTAAAAATTCCATAAATTTAACCGAAAAATGGATTTATGGTATTTTTATTGCTCTCCTTGCATTTCAAGTTTATCTTAATATCGCTGCATATTACGCAGTTCTCAATGGTATGAAAAACTACTCTCTCTTTATCATTGGTATCATGATGCTAGTGTTTGCAGGTATGTTTCACATATTCAGACATGGAAAATCCTTACAGAAAGCACCGCCGCCAAAACCAACTCTTCCTCCAATGCCTGCTAAAGCAAAACCTCCTTCCTTGACGAAAGCTGGACAAACAGAGGCACCTCAAATGGCCGCTACTACAAAGGAACTAGAAAATTCCGCGGCTAAAGAAAAAGCAGTAGCTCCGACCACAAAGGGCGGTGCACCTCCATCATCATCAACATCATCATCAACATCATCATCAACAGTTCAATCTTCTTATAAAATTGAGTCAACCAGTAAGCATGGCGAACAAAATTTAGTTGTTGATGATAAAAAATAACTTGTCATTTAATCAAGAAAGTTATAACAACAATTTATGCAACAAATGACTGATCTTAATATTATATATATTAGTCTAGTTTAAGCAGATGACAGATGAATAATCACGCTGCAGGGATCAGCATCGTTGCATTTATTGTTGCAGTGACAGCAAGCATGAGTTATTATCAATTTGTTTATACCCCAGAAGCAAATGCAAAACCAGAACTGCCCGAGGAAATTCTGAATCCTCCTGAACCAACACACGTATCTATACTGGAAGGCTCATCCTTACCCTCACAGCAGAAGAATTTTGATCCCAAGGAAATAAGAGGAACATTAGGTATCAGCAATAAAATAATTTGGACTAACGGCGACACAACGGCTCATACTGTTACTACCGATACTCAATATGAAGATCAAATAAGCGGTCCTTTTAATTCGATTGATTCTGGTGGTCTAATACTCCCACAACAAACATACGAATTCACATTTACAAAGGATGGAGAATATGCTTATCACTGTGAGCCACATCCGTGGATGACAGGCAAGGTAATTATTGTAAAAAGTTTCGTCTAACTTTTTACGATTAATTTCAACACTGCTCAAATTTTGAATTTCCAGTTAATAGCCAATAATTAACTGTTCGATACTAACTAAATCTCACACATTCTTTTACAGTATTATTTTCAGGAACGCAACATCATCCGCAACTTCCTTATGCTCTTGAATTATGGTAGCTCTGAATTTGACCTTTGAACTTCCTTGAGGAACATGTTTTGTAATTGCTGTAAATTTGATTTCGTTCTGATTTTGCATGTCCTGTTTTAAGATAGGCATTCTTGCATACGAATAATTAATTTTCTTTTCATTGAGTTTTACGAAATTAAATATTTCGCTAGTATTGTCTATCTGTGAATTTATTACTACGCTATCAAACCTCCCCTGATAGTTAATTTTTATGACTCCATTGAGTTCTTCATTAGATTTGACTTCTTCTTTGTCAAAATTAATGACAATGTCCTCTTCTCCCATCATTGTAGATTAAAGGCTGTTCAATTTTAATTATTGTTAGCTTATGCAGTGCTTTAATCTAATTAGTAAAAGGCTTGTACCTGATTGTTAAATTAAAGAAAAAGTGTTGGAGGGGTGGTACTTACTGTATCTTGCTATTCATCATTGCTACACTTAAGATGTCAACGAGAATGGATCGAGTACATTTTCATCAACAATAGCATCTCCATCTTCTGGATTTTGAGCGAAGTTCCAGCAAGTTATATCGCCATTGCTATTACCGCCATTTGAATTTTCATCGCTTTTGTCATCGTTTTCGTTTTCATTAACTATTTTACAGTTATTTTCTTGGTGAATCTTCTGGGTTTCTTCATTACAATTGAAGTCACCATTGTCCTCACATTCATCCTCATCTTCATCAGCAAATACTGGTTGTATCTGTGATGTTGCTGATCCTATAAGCACTGTCAACAATCCAGCAGACAGTATTACAAACATCAACAGGTTTTTCGTATTCAACATTTGTTATCGCAAAATGATACTAAACTAAGTATAAGTATATTGAGTAAGAACAAGTGGTAAAAAAACAATAGTTCCTTCTCTACTACGTTAAATCTGAATTTACAGATAGAATATTATTCATACTACAAGGAATGGGTACTATGTGAAACGTATGATGATTAGTTTGCGTTGATTATGTTTTGGACAAAAACTATAAAGTGATTACATAAAGTGGTGCACCTCTGACCAATAGGTGTCTTGGATCCACCAATCATGAGTTTTTCCTAAGTTTGATATTCTCCACAAATTATAAGATGGTTCAAGTCGAAGTTGCCTGACAATTGAGTTCAGCGACCCAGGACCATGCTACCAAATCCCTTGACGTTTCCCTTTCTCGAATTCTCCACTGATAATCGTATGAATAAAACCATCTACAATTGTATTCAATTGATGATCTTAAACCGGTGGGACTTTAGCGTATGGCAATCCCACCGGAGTGTTACGACAAAGTTAACCGTGATCTGCCCATGATCTCTTGATATAAGAACTTGACTTATCATTTGATCAGTTATTCAATATTTTGAAACGCAAACTGCAATTAGTGTGCTCAAAAGAAAATTAGCTGATGAAAATGTGATTGTATTAATAATGCATTTTTGTAGATAAATTAATTATTATTGGATTCAGATGATATTGGCACATCAAAATTAATAATCATGTCATTTTTGATAGAATGATCGTCAACAAAGCCAGATTGAAGTTCTAATACGTATAGCGAATCAACTTGAGGATTATAGACGGGACATGCCAGAAATAATTTACATGGTTCCAATTGTTTTTCGATATGGACGACTTTATTGTTTGAGTCCAACCAAATAATATCAATGGGAATATACATCTTGTTCATCCAGAAACCCTGTTTTGATGGCTCGTCGAACAAAAATAACATTCCTTCATTCTCATTCAATTTTTCTATACCAGAGAGACCCTTGATTCTTTGTTCGTTAGTAGATGCTATTGCCATAGAGACATTAAAACCATTAATTGAAATTATTGTTTTTTCATAATTGGGAAAGAATTTCACATCAGTAGATGTGTCATTATTTACTTGTAGGCCGAATCCATGAAGCAGAGAAGACGATATCAAAACAATAATCATAGTACTAGCAATGGATAGTACACTTTTCTTGGTATCCAAATTAAGAAACGGTACAGTTTGATTCAAATTTTAGTTTTACTTTCTGTCAAAATGCTTGGTGGTTAATTATGGACATATCTTTATGATTCAGTCATTAGCCTCTTTATAATTACAAACTGCAGATAAAAAATCTAAATAATAGTAAATTTACGCTTATTTACGAAAGCAAATTCTACCACAAATCTCAAGAAGTTACAAGGAGTATTTATTACGGGCACTGATACTGAAATTGGAAAAACCACGATAGCATGTGGATTGGCCTGGTTATTCCGCAAAAATGCAATAAGAGTTGGAGTTATGAAACCATTTGCGACATCATCCACTATCTACTCAAGTCGCTACAGATCGAGTGATACAGCTTCCCTTGCGAAGGCTGCAGGAATTAAAGAATCTGATTATCTATTGAATCCTGTATTCTTTCACTTACCTGCTTCTCCCTTAATGGCTGCCGAAATCTTGCATGAAAAGATGGACATTGAAACGGCTATCAGAAAATTTGGGGTTCTTAAGAGTAAATATGATTTTACTATAGTCGAGGGAATTGGCGGTATAATGGTTCCTATCACGAGAAAACTTTCACTATTAGATGTTATGAAAAGAATGAATCTTCCGACTATTATTGTGTCTAGTCCTAGATTGGGTTCAATTAATCATACGATATTGACAATAAACGCATGCAAATTAAGGAAAATACCAATTCTCGGGGTAATATTTAATCAAATGCCAAAGGATCCAAGTATCGTTGAATCTATTACACCAAATTACATTGAACGATTGACTGATACCAACACAATATCGATAGTTCCTTTCATGAAGGAATTTAATTATAAAAAAGTAGGTATGTATCTAGGAAAAAGTTCAACTATCAACAAAATAATATCAACATTAACTTTGAATTAACATTCAATTACTATTATGGGGGAACATTAATCTTTGTATTGGCAGCTTTCTTTAGCCTATTCATAATCGCAAAACCTGTCTTCTTATATTTAACTCCTTGAACAATGATGACATCCACGTTATTTTTGTCTGCTTGCCGCAGATTTGTATAGAGATTTCTTGCTATATTCCCTAATGTCTTTCCCATAAATTGAATTTTTTCTGGTTTAACTTTCAATGTTTTACTGGTCGTCATAATTGTTACTTTATTACCTCCAGCTTCTAATTTTTCAATCAGTTGAATTATCTTCTTATTTACTTGATTTTCAGGACCTTCCACCAGCATTACTCTTGCCTTCGGTGAATAATGTCGGTACTTCATACCAGGAGCTCTATATACCGCCATCTTTTCACTTACTTTACCAAGAAGAGAATCATGAAAGCATACTTTGCCTATTACATTTTCAATTGATTCTTTCGAAATTCCCCCTGGCCTTAGTATGACCGGAATGCGATGAGTCATATCAATTACTGTAGATTCAATACCGATCCTCGTACTTCCGCCATCCAAAATTAACCTTATTTTTCCACCAAGATCATCTTTTACATGTATGGCCTTTGTAGGACTTGGTCTTCCAGAAATATTAGCAGATGGCGCTGCTATAGGAAGTCCAGACTCTTTTATGAGCGCCAGGGCAATCTTGTTTCTTGGCATGCGTACTGCAACAGTGTTCAAGCCACCTGTGGTAATCTCAGGTACAATCCTTGATTTTTTTAGAACAAGGGTAATTGGACCTGGCCAAAATTTTTCAATAATCCTATGGGCCTTTGGAGGGATCCGACTCACAAGAGTTTTCAGCATTTTCGTACTTGCAATGTGGATGATTAGCGGATTATCTGGAGGTCTCCCTTTAATTTCAAATATTTTTGACACGGACGACGAATCCAATGCATTTCCGCCTAGTCCATATACTGTTTCTGTCGGAAATGCAATAACTTCTCCGCTACGAATCAATTTTGATGCTTTTCTAATGATATCCTGATTGGGCCTTTTTTCATCCAACTTCATAATTGTAGTTGTGAGCTTTTTCTTCATGAATGGGAATTGTTATTATTCATAGTATTATTATATAGATTCGTAAACACTGAAACTTCCAGATGTTAGAATCTGACTCTATCTAGAGTCAAGATTGGAAGAAATAATCTTTGAATTTGCAATTTGGAACGATCGTTCCAACGTGGGATTTCACGGTTCCCCTTAATTACCTATTATTGTTTCATATCTACGAATTGAGCAAAACTGTTTGTAAGAATGAAAATAACAGAGGAAAAATCCAAATTATGGCAGACATAGTGGACCTATGTAAAGCTGGGATAAGAAAGACCCACATAATGTACAGAGGAAACTTGAGTTATGAACAAATCAATCGGTATTTGTACGAGCTGTTAGAAAAAGAGTTAATTACTCAGAATCTAGACGATGGCGTCCTTACATACCGTGCGACCGAAAAAGGCAGATCATTTCTGCAATATTATAACATGATGCTAAGTATATTGGACGATAATGCCATCGAAGTAGAATCTCCTATAGCTAAACAAGCCTGACAGTTTACGACTTATTACTTCTATGGATTTTGATATCCGGTAGGTCTCCTGTCCCTTCCGAATGATCTAAAGAAAAATCCGCTAAGTACAAGCAATACTGTAAGGCCAGCAGTCACCAAACCTTGTATTAATGAACTTCCTAGAACAAGACTGAGAATGATGGGAATCAAAGCTGCCAATCCGATAATCGGAAGCCATTTCCTTATTGAAATTTCCAAGTTCGGTAGTAGTTTATGTTTGTCTATTTATTATCTTTTAAACATCCCGACAGTGAAATCGGTGGAATTTGGATAGGATTTGAAGATTTTTTGATTCAACTATTCTAGCTGCATTTTACATTGGTAGAAAAACTGCCTTTGTTTCCATTATCGGATACTAATTTTACTGTTCCTGGTCCACAGTGTCCTGAAAGGTTTATGTCAGATGGTGTTTCATTATCACATATATTATCAAAAGCCTCAAATCCCTTTAAGGAAAAACTATTTGATGATGCTTGAATGCTGGTGATGATGCCTCCCGATGAACCAAATTTTTCATGATCGATATTCCATTCGGCAAAGGACGTTCCCTCATCAGAGGACACGAAAAAATTTATCCTCACATCTTCTATTTCTTCTCCACTTTCACAGGAAAAATCGCCCTTTCCCACACTTCTAAGTTCAATTTCTTCAGCGAATGATATCTGAATAATAACGGATGAACAAAAGATTAAACTGAGAGTTGCTACCATTACCCCTATCTTTATTCCAATTGAGTTTTCCATTTGATTTAGTTATAGGATAATATCCTTTAAGGACTAGGTAAGAAAATTCTGAATCATGTTATGTTATCTTTTACTAACATTTGGTTCCTTTTTTTGATTTTAGAAATAATCAACCTCTAGTCGTCTGATTGAATATCTTTCAAACCTTTAGCTATGTTTGAATTTTTCAAACATGATTCTTAGTTTTTCCTTATTACAGATCTTGGAACATCGTAAATTGCTGGTTTATTTTTTAGCAACTATTATGGAAATAGGATTTTCTTTTATTGGTAGTAATATTATTGAAATTCCTTATATGAATTGACTAATTATTCAATTCATTAGTTGGCTGTTTATATTCTCGTAGAATTTTGAAAATGATTAACATATTTATATCAAAGGTATCTTTGATCAAATGTGTTTGGGCAAAATGCATATTTTTTTGCATTGGTCTTGTCAATTATTCTGATATTTTCGTCATTTAATTACGTGTTCTTGAATGCTCCAGTAGCTGGGCAAACTCCTGGAACTCACATTTCTCAAGAACAATATGATAAGATGAAAAACTGTGCTACTGATTTAAGCAAAAGACCTACACCAGTAGAATATCTTACTTACTTCAACTGTGGCCACGTCTCAAAAGATGAAAGCGGCAGAACAGTAAGGCAATTTACACTAATTGTTGAGGAAAATCAAAAGGTACCTGTGACGTACGAGGGTCATATATTAGACGCATGGACCTTTAATGGTACTATTCCAGGACCTACCATTAGGGTCACAGAAGGCGATCTTGTGCGCCTTAGAGTCATTAACAGCAACGAGAACTCAAACCCACATTCACTACATGCTCATTCTATCCATTACGCTAAGAATGATGGTGTTTCGATGGGGGGATATCCGGGAGGGGCTATTTCACCTGGACGAAGTTTCACCTATGAATTTGTTGCACAACCTTATGGCCTGTATCCGTATCATTGTCACGTAGATCCTATTGCCGATCATATTAACAGGGGATTATATGGAATGATGATTATCGATCCAATAGAACCCCGGCCGCAAATGACTGAAATGGCTATGCTCTTAAATGGGTATGACTTGGATCTTGACTTGGAAGGTCCTACCAAAATACCTCCGGCTGCCCTATTCCAATCAATTGAACAAACTGATACTGATGTTTCTAACATGACTGACGGCATGACTGAAAACGAAACTAGCAATGAGGCCAATATGACTGACGGCATGACTGAAAACGAAACTAGCAATGAGGCCAATACGACATTAGTTTCTTCTGACACAGAAAGTGCTGATGAGGTCGATGACAGTAGTGAAGACGAATCATCAGAAGAGGATGATGGTGGAGTGGATAGAGTCAATGAGATTTACACAGTCAATGGAAAAGCATTCGACTATATGATGAATCCCATAGTATTGCAAACTGGAAAGCCTTATCGTATTTACATGGTAAATATGCTCGAGTTTGACTTGATCAATTCATTCCATTTGCATGGTGCGATGTTTGACTATTACACTGCTGGCACAGATGAAACTGCTGATTATAATACTGATATAGTAACGCTATCCCAAGGAGATAGAGGTATTATGGAATTTACATATGCTTATCCGGGAACGTACATGTTTCACGCCCATCAAACAGAGTTTACGGACCTAGGTTGGATGGGTCTATTTGATGTGAGAGGAAATCCTGTAGATCCTTCACTAGATGATGTGACATAAAAAGAAACTATTTTCTAAATATATTGCACCGGCAGTGCAGTTAATTAGAACATTGATTATGTTGGAATAAATCGATCCCTTGAATTGGTACTAAGCGATAAAACTTATCTGAAGATGCATGATGCATCGATAGTTCAGTTGCGCTCGTTCAAATTTTATTAAAAGTAATCATTTGAACAAGGTTTAACTGGAATTGCTTAAAGTGAAAACTCGAATTAAATTATTCAACCACAAATGACATGGACTTTGTAGTTTCGATTCCTGCCTGCGATGCGCTTGCTAAAACTGAAAACGATCCAGTTATGTCCTCGCTGAGTCTAAATGAAGGCGCTAGATTTCCATCATTATCTGTATAATCTTTTATAATGTTGCCAGAAGGATCTTTGATAGTTAGTCGTAAAAATACCCTGTCCAGTGCATTACCTGTGTTCGGATCTGATGCAGTAAGACTGACTGTTTGTCTTTCTCCTGCTGAAATCGGATTATGCTCAACATTAAGATCGAGTGTTATTTGATCTGAATTTGATGTCCCGGTTGTATCAATTGGTGTTTCCGCTGGAGGGGATGTAGTTTGGGCACTTGAAGTCGACGTCTCGTCATTCGCAGTTGGTAACGGCAATTGTACATTACTCGATTGATTAGGTGATTGCGCAGGTGTTTGAGCAGGTGTTTGAGCAGGGGAAGTGGATCCCGTAACATTTATGCTGTACCATTTAGTAACTGTGGGTCCACCAGGTGGGACCAAGCAAGTTATCTTTGACGTCAGATCATTTAGACCTGTTTGAATTAGATGGTATTTGGAAGAATACGTATAACTCCATGTTGAAAAGTCAGAAGTTCCATTTGAGCCAGTTGCAGTGGCCAATTGATAGGGTTTTAGGTTGTTCCAATCTACATAAACTTGACATTGGGCTGATGAGTTATCAGAAGAAGTTCCAGTTATTGTAAGTTCGCCAACTGGAACCTGTTGATTGCTGGTGGGAGAATCTATCTTTATTGATATCCCATATGCATTTTCAAACTCAAGACTAGTAAAAATTATCAGGGCTAAAAAGATCCCAGAGAAGCCAAGAAAAACCATTTCATGACCCATATGCATTATACCTATCATACACCCCTTATTTCTGTTTTTTATATTTTTTTGCCTTGATTTAATGGTTCGGTTTCGATCAATCTTAAATTAATAAAATAACGATAGTCATGAAGACATCAATATGATTATTAAAAATAGTTTCTTATGGGAATGGAATACTTGGTAATTCAAATGGGATATTATCTCTCATGGGTGTTGATTCAACACAATTGAACTCGCATTCTTTATCATCATTTGAATTCACATCAATTGAATTCACATCATTTGAACGTCTGTCAAATGGGCCCGCGTCTTCTGTCGAAGTCAAATTTAGGGCGTTACCTTCATTATTACTACTTTGTGATTTAAATGGATCTGAATCCTCTAGTTGAGATTTTAGAACAATCATGATTTCCTTATTTGAGCTTTGGTTGTCTATGAGACTGGCGGTTGTATAGTATCGCAGCACTTGATTAGTGTTGACTCCATTATCTGATGTGATTAAACTTCCGTATACGTTGCCATGAATGGCAGACACTAGAAAGATTATGCTACTAATTGCAATAAGGGCGATAATTCTACCTGCCATGGCCTAACAGTAATGCAATTTAGCTGTTTGCAAGTATATTTGGATTAGGTAACGAATTGCTGTATGAAAATCAAGGTAAAATTAATAGTACATTATTTAAGGTATAATTTTAGTACGAAGATTACTATAACCAAATGTAATTGACTTATCTTCTAGAATGATTCAATATCGACTTAAGGACTTTCTTATATTTGAGTTATAATATCAGACGATATACAAGTCTCATCAGTTATCATTCTTATTGTCACCGTATACGAAATATGAGACATACCAATGCTGAGGGAGAATTTTTTATTACCTGATATTACACTTATGTGGAGAAAGAAAAAATCATGGATGTGAGATATGATCAGATGATGTTATCTCAATTTGTAGCACTCGTCTCAACATAGAAATTGTTACTATACATCTCAGAAATAAGTTTCATTTCTTGAGAGTCTAAATACTTTCCATCCGATATTTGTGAAAATCTTTCAATTTCTTCGATGCTAATCATTGTTGGTAAGATAACTGATATTTGTTCATGAGATAGAATAAACTTAATTGCCAACTCTGTAATGTCCCAGCCTTTCTTATCAGAGATAGTCTTCATATTCTCAACCTTCTTTAGGGCCTCAGTTATCCATTCCCTCTTCCTAACACTCCTATGATCATTCTTGTCAAATGTGGTTTTTTCATTAACTTTTCCTGTTAATATTCCAGAAGCGTCAGGAACTCGTGCCATTATGCCAACATCTCTTTCTTTAGCCGCTTCCAAAAGGGCATTTCCTGGATCTTGTTCAAGTATATTGAAAACTGTTTGAAGAGATGTGATATTATATTCACTAATTGCGTGTAAACCTTCTTTCTTCCATCCAATTGCTGGGCCGAGCGCGACACCGTGACTTTTAATCTTCCCATTAGTAACGAGCGATTCTAAAGACTCAAAAAGTTCTCTGTTGGTAACCGCCTGCATTTTTGGATTGTGTAAACTATATACATCGATATAATCAGTCTGAAGTCTATCTAAGCTCTGATCTAATGCATATTGCAAATATTCAACATCATGTTTCTGAGGTAACTCGTTGTGACCGATTTGTTCAGCGTTATACATATCATATCCCCATTTTGTAGAATAAACTATTTCGTTTCTCATTTCTTTAAATGCAATACCAATTAACTTCTCACTTTTTCCCTTCCCATATATATCACCGGTATCGTAAAAATTGATCCCTAAATCATAAGCTCTTTTTAGCATCCTGATTGCTTCATCATCTTCAATCTTCTTACCCCACCAATTCAGACCTATAGTCCAGGCACCAAATCCAATTTCGCTTACCTTGATATCGCTTTTTCCTAATCGTCTATATTTCAATTCCAAATCTCCATAAAATTCTCATATATTTTTTGGAATTCCTTGTCTTTTAAAACTGGCTCACTTTGGTCAATCATTTCAGAAATGCTCCCAAATTGATTCCCGTATTTTTCAGCCATATCAATGTTAATCCAAGACTTACATCCTGCCCATTCAGGATTAATATCTATTGAAATGGGTTGAGGCAATTTGTAAATCCTAAGCAAGAGTGAATTCATTGGTTTATTTGGATTGTAATTCATTCTCATGTTAACGTACTTTTCATTCCATATATGATACTTTTCTAATTTAGGTAGAATCTCGTGATTTTGAAATTCCTGTACGGCCTCGATTCGTGCCACGATCCTTAAAGAGTTTGTTCTATTTTGAATATCTTGAGACTTATTTCCTTCTAATAGTAATTCATAAGTCTGCAAATATTTTGATTGCAAATATTCTGTAGCCTGATGTTCTAACGTAGGAAATAACAAGAATGATTTCTGGCTTATCTCAAATCCATCTTTATATTCCAAAATGCCTCCCTTCCTCAACAAGATAGTTTGATTGCCATCTTCCAACGCCTTACAGATAATAGACCATTCTTTCAGAGCAAGCATAATTATCCCAAACTCTTGATTATCTCAAAAATATTCTTATTAACGCATACTATCATTGGCGTATCTTTTATGACATACCTACTTACCTGTGTTTCACGAAGTTTGATAATCAAATCCTGAAAATCCATTAGATTATCAGTCTCAAAAGCCAACATAAAATCTTGATCACTTATCCCAAACGAATAGGATGTATTCAATCGTATATGAGGAAATTTTTTACCGACATTAATATGCTCCTTCATCATTTCGTTCCTTTTTTCAAAAGGGAGAAGATACCAATCTCTGGATTTTATGAATGGATATACAATATTGTATTTCAACGGTTCATCGTTTTTCATGAAACTAGGTGTAACTTGATTAGAATAGACTGAAGGGCGTGATGTCGATAAATATACTTCCGACGGTTCAATATATTTTCCAATTACCGTGCTGTAAACCTTGGATGTTAGCACCTGTATCTTTTCTAACGAATCAGAAATACCCCATATCATAAAATCAGACTCTCTTCTCAGACCCAGTGTGGAATAAGTCCTAACCTTCATTTTTGTATTGGCAACTTCTATTAGCGATGAAAACTCCTTTGCCGCCTCCTCCTTTCCTATGTCATTGAGCCATCTCCATTTGGAATCTACTTTATAAAAGGAAAAATTGAGATACATAGTAGGTGCGGTAGTATCGGCTGTTTTGTCCTTATTCTCTTTGTGGGTATTACCTGCTTTATCAAAACTCATGCTAATACACAAATATTATCAATATTTAAATCAAATTTAAAGCCTCATAATCTAAATGATTTTGATTACTGAACTCAAAGATAATTAGTTAAGAAAAAGTCAATAATTTAAAAGATAACTTCAAGAAAATTAGTGGTTTACTTGGTTCATGTCTTTAACCATTCCTTGTATGTATTTGCGATAATCCTTGTCTACTTCTTGGGCAGCAATCAGTATTTTACTCTTGATTTCAGAAGATTCTAAGAACATTCTTGTATCCTTTGGAATACAATGTCCTCCGATTCCATCCCTTGGTTCCAAAATGTTCACATTCCATTTGGTATTTACTGCATCTCTTAATTCTGAGAATGAAATACTATTTGCTTTACAGAACATATACAAATCTTCAGCAAAGGCTATTTGCATATATCTGTCAGCATTTTCAACAATTTTGCTTAACTCTGCAATTTCAACGGTTGAAACTGAATACATCGGTATTTTCAGACTTTTATAAGACTTATTTCCACTATAGTATTCCAAATCTAGCTTTTCTTCCGCATGATCTACGCCGTCATAAAATCTAATACCAGTACGAAGACAACAGTCACAGACACCGCCAATTACCCGAAGTTGATTTACACCATGAAGATCTTCTTCTAACGAAAACCACCTATGAGGTGCATGCACCACATGGAAACGATGTTCCAGTATCTCAAACATCTTACGTGTTGTCCCTCGTGGAATTGTACTTTCAATAGATACGAGCTTTCCATTTGCCGCCTCTTTAGCTATTTTCCTTGTAATGGCCATTAGCCCATCAATCTGCGGAGATGAGATATCGTCTTGTCTGTGGGTAGAAATGCATATCATAAACACATCTATATCTTTGAAATTATCTACTTTCTTTATTCCATATTGCTTTTCAGCACTTTCCACGACAAGTGGATTGTTATCATAACCATAAACATCAAATCCCTTTTCCTTAACATACTTTGCAACTGGTAGACCCAATTGCCCCAAACCTACAACTAAAATTTTTTCAAACGAGGTTTCGTCTTTGGTATGATTAATCACGTTTTCAGCCTCCAAATAATTTTGAAACAAATGATATTGTATTAATATTTATCTATTGTCACATCGCTAAACCCTTAGATCTAGTTCACATCCATTGATAATATCATATGTTTGTAATAGAAGAAACTAACATAATTTTTAGCAGTGCAAATCTATTTGGAATAAATGAACAGTCAAGACTACGAATAACCCATTCTTGTATTAATTCACTGCATATATCGTCTGTTCTGATTTTCAATAAACTAGAAATTCAACTATTTATTAGGCATATCCAAAAATTATGAATATGGCAAAGACATTATCTAGTCAATCGTTAAAGAAAAATGATAACGCTCCTGCATTTAGATTAATGGGGACAGATGACAAATTCTATTCAATTGAAGATTTCAAAAGTAAGTGTTTATTGGTAGTTTTTATTTGCAATCACTGTCCTTACGTAAAAGCTCGTATTGGTGATCTAGTCGATTTGCAGAAGAAATTCTCAAAATCTCAGTTACAAATTGTTGGGATAAACAGTAATGATCCTGCATACCAAGATGAAGGTTTTGAGAACATGATCAAGTTTTCAAATGAAAACAACTTGAATTTTCCATATCTTATTGATGATACACAACATATTGCGAGGTCATATGGGGCTGTTTGTACTCCTGATCCATTCTTGTTTGATGAAAATAAAAGACTAGTCTTTCATGGAAAAATTAATGATGCCATGGAACCAGAGATGACACCACAAGTTCACGTAATGGAAAACAACGTCAAAAGCATATTGGATGGACAAACATTGGAAAAAGACTTTGATCCATCGATTGGTTGCTCTATTAAATGGAAATCAGATTCTTAGCCGTATCTATACCTTATTCCTTTTTCACCTTTGGGATGTCTCCAGGTAGTTCCAATGGAACAAGTTCCACATTCTACACACCCTTCATGCTGTAATACTACATCCTTACCTTCAAGACTATAGCATTTGGTAGGGCAAAGTAAGATAAGTTTTCGAATAAATTCACTTCTTTTGTCATTAACAATGATGTGCGATTCACTGTCGTCATCATATTGTAGATTCGCAATCCTGTCAGATAAAGTTGGAATTGAGGGTACAAACGACGAACTAACTGTTTTGCCCAATTTATTAGCTAACAGTATCGGTATTTGCACATATGTTTTTTCTGATTCTATGAATGGTAAAATTCTATTGTATCCAAGGTAATTTGCCAATCGTAGGGAAATTCCACGAATGTGTTTATTCTTAATAGCCTGGAGACCAAAGGATAATCCGGGATCAACGGCTCCCATGGGAATATCTTTTACTAATTCAAGAAACAAATTCAAGTAGTTTTCATCTATCATGCTCATTTCTCTGGTGTAGGGGCTCTCATTTACCAGAGACTCATAATAATTTCCCAAGTAATCATAATCAAAATTATTACTTTCAATTGATCGTGAAATGGCAATCGAAGCTCTTACTGCATCATCAATACCAACATTGAGACCTTCAATTTTTGGACCTATAAAGATCCCTCGTCCTGCTGCATCACCTATGAAAAGAATATTTTTGAAATTAGGCTTTTTCATCATACATCTTTTGCCATCTGGAATTAGTTTCGCACTATATTCAAGTTCAACATAATTGTCAACAAACTGTACACCAAATTTTTCATTAAGATCATGTTTAATGCTATCAATTTTTGATTTAACATCTTCCAAATTTTTAAATTTACCAGAATCAATTAAATTCATGTTATTATTGGAAAAATATTTGTCCCTTAATTCGTTGTATGTTTTTATCAATTTGCTAACGCCAAGGTGAGCTTTGAGTTGATCTTCTTTTGAAAGACCATCATTGCCATTTCTCAAAGTGACTTCATCCTTGATATATTCACTAATTAAGGGATTTTTGATTAGTTCGTCTATTAGTTGAGATGGAGAAACAGGATTTGAGAGAAGTGAATTATAATGATATACCGCCCCAAGTGACAAGGTTTCACGATTTGTATACAGAAATCCACCGCCAACATGATTTAGAGTAATATCCCCTGCAAAAAGGTGTGCAGACCCTTCAGAGGAATCAAGATGAAATCTCTCCTCAATAATCTGCTCGGGAAGTTTTATTATTACTTTGACACCAAAGTAAACTTCTTCTGGTCTGAATTTACCACGAGCTGATGTTATTTGAGCTACCTCTGAGTTTATCCCGTCTGCAGCTATTATTGATTTTACTTCGAACTCTTCCAACTCATTAGTCCTGACAATTGTTTTGTTGTCTATCCATTGTATATCAGAAACATGCACTCCTGTGATAATTCCTCCACCATGCTTTTCTGCAGATTCAGATGCCAATTCTGCAAACCAGGGAGTCAATCTATTTAGTAAAACTGAATAAGCAAAATTCGTCTTGTATTCATGAAGCGAAGTCATATCAATGGTAAATATTTTGTTCTTAGACGTAGCATGCAGAAGATACTTTTTTATCAATCTCTCTAGTGGCGCATTAGATGAAAAATCTGATCCAAAAACATCTTCAACATTATAGATCTTTCCTCGGGGATCCTTTTTAGAGTACAAGATCCCACCAGATACATTCTTGGTGCCTATTCCTCTTCCAGCTTCGATAAGTATTGCACTCTTATTGAGATCTGATAATTTTTTTAATGCAGATAATCCTGCTGACCCGCCGCCAACTATTGCAACATCGAATTGTTCCAAATTAGTTACTCCGTATGGAAATCGCTTGGAATTGCTTTTTTAGTTGTTCGGTAAGCAGGGGAACTACTTCCTCCAACCTTCCCTTGATAAAAATATCGGACTCGTCTATGATGGGTGAATTCTCGTCGGTATTAATGGATATTACAATCTCCGAATCCTTCATCCCTGCAATATGTTGAACTGCCCCACTCAAACCTATAGCAATGTAAAGGCTTGGCGCAACCTTGCTGCCACTTGTACCAATGACTCTGTCAGGTGTCATGTACTTTGAATCCAGAGTATCACTCAACTGGTAAGGTTTCTTCGACAACGGTAAAGTTATACCTATTTTTGCACCAAGTGTTTCCGCAAAATCTTCAATTAGCTTGATATTCTGCTCTGGGTTATCTTTAATTCCCCGTCCAAAGCTCACTATTATTTTACTAGTGTCATAATCAACTGTTTTTTTAACCACTTTTCTGTTTAAAATTTTTATTTTTGAACCTTGATATCTTTCAGGAGAATATTCTATGACTGAACCTTTCCTTGAACTATCTCTTTCAATGGGCTTAAAAGCTCCTGGTATAATGCTGCAACCTTGTGGATGGTATTCTCTGAGAATCTCGGGGTTTTTGTTATCGAGACATAGTATTGTTGTCCACAAGAAACCAGAAAAGTCTGGACGATACATTTCTAAAATTTTTTGGTATCTGACCATCTTGCCTTTTGTTTTATGTTCATGTCTTATGTCAAGATCACTAATAACAAGTTTATTGATATCTGATGCTAAACCTGATTCTAGTTCAGCTAATACAGTTGAAGATAGGTGTCGACCTATATTGTCTGCTGCAAAAAACATGTATCTTGGTCTTACAAATGTGTTCAGATATTCTGGGGAAATTTCCTTAATCAATTGTGTGTCTTTTGCAATTTGAACTATCAAATTAGTCTCGATATCATTTCTGGGATACTTCAATTCTTCATTGTTAGCATAAATCACGGAATCTGCTCCATAGGTCACTAGATCCTCACATAGATTTCTAACATTACTTCCAAGAACCACAGCTACAACTTTCTCTGTAGATCCATACTTTTGATTAAAATCATCCATCAGTCTTCTAGCTTCGCCCAATATCTCCAGGCTTACAGGAACAACTTGTCCTTCAAAATGCTCAATTATGACGTAGATATGTCTATATTTTTCATCGATTATTGAGTTAGAGTCATCTGGAGTTGAGGCCATTTTCATTTACCATTAAATACGTGAATTATTTTTTCAACAACTGGAGCTAATTTATTTGTGCTTGATGGATCGATGATCTCAGCCTTACGGTTCGTTTTTGCACGTGGTATTTTTTCTACCCTATAAACAATAGTTGGAGAGCCTGGAAGACCTACTAATTTTGGATCCAGCTCTAATTTCTTGCCGTCAAATATTTTTAGATACTGTCCATAATCTTCTGAATGTTTTCTAGCATCTTTACTAAAATTATTAGCTGCTAATCTTTGCGACACGGTATTAAACATTGATTTGTACGAAGGATCTATGGTAATGAATACCGGCAATGGTGACTCAATTTCTTCAATGATGGTATCCATCCCCTGAAGCGAAATCAGTCTTTTTGCAGATACCACTTTTCTCTCCAAATCAACTGTAAAATCAATTACATTCCCCAGGAATGTATATCCCAACTTCCACGCTGTCTGTGGACCAGTTTGACCTGTTTCACCGTCAGACGCTCTATGCCCTGAAAAAACAATATCAATTTTATTTCCTCCGAACATTTTTTCAATTCCATTCTTTAGTACTTCGGCTGTAGCTAGTGTGTCTGCACCTGCGAACAACCGATCACTATACAAGTTAAGTTCTTCCGCATCGCTCAATACTTGTGCTTGTTTTAGAGCAGATTCTGCAATGGGTGGTCCCATTGTACCTATAGAAACATGTGCACCGTATCTTACCCTACAGTAAAATGCAGCATTACATGCTACTGCACTATGTGGGCCTAGAATATTTTTCGTCTCTGCCCTATTAAGAGTACCATCAGAATTGTAACTAACATTCCCTTCCGAAAAATCAGGTTCTAGTTTAATAATAACAGCAACGTTTAGCAAATCTTGCTTGATTACAGGTCATCTTAATATAATTCTTGATTTTCCGACATTCATGATATAGTTCATTGCAATTATCTCAATTCTTGAATTTTGCGTAGTATGCCTTCGTTACTCAAATATGAATCTGCAGAACAGCTTACCTTCTAGTGTAATTGCACACAATACCTTTAATTATTATATATGATAAATGAAATCATGGTAGATCTAGTTTATGGACGCGGTATAACTGATTTAATGCGTGAATTTCCTCTTTATATGACGTTTTTTAGAAATATTATAGATATCAGATTATTCCACAAGAAAAGAGCACTATACGGTTCTGCGGATATAATCAATATTTGCAACCTTCATTGTACTCATTGTTATTGGTGGCTTAATAGGGAAGATGAAAACGATGAACTAAGTGCAGAAGAATGGAGGACGATAATAAAGAATACCTTCCAAAAGCAGAGACTTTTTGGGGTTACCCTTGTTGGTGGTGAACCAACAATGCGTCCCGACGTTATTGATGTATTTTGTCAAGAAATGCCAGGTAGAGTTTGTGTAGTAACAAACGGGACTTTTCCATTAAAAAGGTTTGATGACTTGTATTTTTACTGGGTCTCGCTTGATGGTACAGAAAAGGTCCACGATAGCATAAGGGGTCAAGGTTCTTACGCTAAAACACGTGATACAATTATGGAGTATATCGCTGGTCCGCCTAGAAAAGGGAAACCGGCTTGGAAAGATATATGGTTGACAATGACGATAAATTCTTTGAACTACAACACCGTCACAGAACTAGTTGACGAATGGAAAGGTAAAGTCAATAAGATTGGGTTTCAATTTCATACCCCATTTATTAATAATGATCCATTATGGTTACCCTTTGGAGAAACACGAAATGAAGTAGTCGATAAAATAATTGCGTTCAAGAAAAAATATCCCGACTACATAGTTAACACAGAGAAACAAATTTCCTTGATGAAAGGAAATTGGGGTGGCAATGGGACCATTCCAATCCAGTGTCCGTCATGGGCAATACTTTCTTTAGACCACAAAGGGAGAACCAAGCAACCATGTTGTATAGGAAGTGCTGATGCAAAGGGACTGAAACCCATATGTGAACAATGTGGATTAGGATGCTACTCAGTGCTTGTTGCACAAGGCATTAAGGGCATTTGAACATCATCTTATGTCTAATGTGATCTATAATTTCCCTTTATTGTTATTGTACAGATGTCAGTTTCTACCAAAAATAAACGGAATGCGTTGTGTTATTAGTTTAAATTAGTTTGGTTTTATGAACAATTAACGGTCGCCTTTGGTTAGAGTATCTAGAAGAATTCTTCGCTTTAATTTGTCGCACGACTATAAGGATGGGCGTGATTCAATTGACATAAATAAATTTGTCTACGGTAGAAAAATCAAATATAGTTGTGAAAAATGCAATACTTCATTTACAACTTGGAAAGCATTGCATGAACACAAAGTCGAAAGTCATTCATACTAATGCAACCTTGCTGGCTATTTCGTTAGAATTTTCGTTGCGGTAGTACTCGCAACTGAAGCTTCAATTTCCTTTAATCTATCAAGAAAGCCCTCATTACTACGAATCTCTTCATAGTCAGAATCGGAGCGAAGTTTTTCCAAGATAGCAACAATATCATCGTTTGTTACTCCATGTTTCTTGTCGTATTCAATATATCGCAAAATCTTCACAATGCCTCCGTACTTGTAATGCATCTTTTTTTGATATCTTGTCGCGTCTGGAGATAGACCCTTGACATGTTTGATAACAGTGTTTTCCATATGTTTAATATGCCAATCTTTCATGGGAAAATTATTTCGAGTCAAAAGAATCAATAATATTTGTATGAAGGGCTATATAATATATTATTATTTTCTCGCTCGAAAAACGATAAAAACGGCATTGTTATTACCATTGCGGTTTCTGAGTTCAAAATTGGATAGGATGAGTTAAAACAATAACTGGTCCGCTAAACTCTTGGTTAGATATTTTACTAATCTAGATAACGTTAAACATCTATCAAAATGTATCACTTGCATATTATCTTTCTTGTCATAGAAACTCTAATTTTTAATATCCTAGTCGTTTGCAAATCTTTATTCCATTTTTGATTTTCAAGTTAGGTACGAGAAAATTATCAAGTACTATTTCAATTTCAATTGATGGATTATTCTAATCTTGCTTTAATTACGCGTACTTTAATATTCATCGAACTGCAGATAATCATGAAATATTGGGTACTAATGGACACTTGATTGCAACAAGATTTTTTTCTTCCAGGAATGCATCTAGCTATGACAGGATTGTTAGGTTAACGACGTTTTGTCAAGATTCATCCTGGAAGAAAGAGATGATGCACTTCATGGATGGCAAAAATAAACTAATACTTGATTTGGCCTGCGGAACTGGTATTCTTTCATCATTCATTCATAATGAGTCTGTCAATTCTAGGATAATTGGTACTGACTTGACATTTGAATATTTAAAATTGGCTAAAAATAGAAAATCTTATGCACTCCTGACAAATTCTCTAGCCGAATTTCTTCCGTACAAAGACGAAACCTTTGATGTGATAATTTCATCATACCTTGTCAAATATACAGAGTTATCTACCATGGTAAGGGAACACTGGAGAGTTTTGAGAAAGGGTGGAATAATAATAGTCCATGATTTTACATATCCTGATACAAAAACCATGAAAATATTATGGCATTTTTATTTCAAAATCCTAAAGGAACTGGGCAGAGTGATTAGCTCTTGGAGGGATGTGTTTTCTAATCTTGATAAACTAATAGAACTAAACCCTTGGGTTAACAATCTCATAAGGGAGCTTAATGTGGTGGGATTCACATCCATTTCTAAGAAGTATTACACTTACGGTACCTCAGCTATAGTCTATGCGAGAAAGTAAATGAAAGATGAAATAGCCCGCCTAAATGAATGGTATGTCCCACAATTTGGGCCAATAAGGTTCAGAATTTTTGTTGGAATGTTGTTCCTCCCTTATACGGGAATGTGTATTTCTTTTGCGATAATTGGTTCTCTGCTTTCTCCTTCAACAATAGCTTGGGACAGAGTACTTGCAATTATCGTTATCTATTTTGCAGCTCTTGGAGTTTCTGCCCACGCTGCAGATAGTATGGGATCCAGAAGTAAACCATGGGGTAATCGCTTTTCGAATGCAGAGTTACTGATAATGGTTATCGGTGGTTTAATTATTGCATATGGCATTGGAACATATTATATCGTATATTACGTTCCTTTGTTACTACCAATAGCAATATTGGAGGGTTTCTTCTTATTTGCGTATAATTATGAATTGTGGAATGGTTTTTTCCATAGCAATATCTGGTTTGCTGTATCATGGGGGAGTATGCCGCTATTGGCAGGATACGTCATGCAAACGAATTCGCTATCTTATATTGCAATAATGATATCTGTGGTAACTTTTCTGATTTCATACCTGGAGATAAGACTTTCACGAAAATATAAAGAAAGCAAGAAAAATCACGAACAAAAATGTATTAGGAGCCTAGAATTGAAACTAAAACTTGTTAGCGTCACTACCATATTGTTTTCTGTCATGCTGCTATTCTTCAAAGCATTCCAGATCACTTTTTAATTTTCTATCTCATTATCAATATTATGGACAGAGAATATCGTATCAAGAATCATCATCATTTAACAATTAATGATGTTTTCAAGCTTGAAGCAATTTCGAACAAGAAATTTGATCTACTTCAAAGAGTACTCTTGATTGATTTAGGAAATACTCAACAGCTCCTAGAAATGATGCATAGGACAGAGTCAACAGTAAGGGTTATTGAACAAAATGAAGAAAAAAATATTATTACAAGAAAATCATGCATAATTTCTTCGACGAATCATATCTTGGCTTTTGCAGATTCAAAAATATATTGTAGATATGTGCCGCTACAGATGTTGTCTGAAATTCGAGAATGTAAAAAAGGAATTGGTAAGATTATCCTTTACCATAGACTTGATATATTCAAGAAGATAACTGAGATAGGATACGTAAAGGGTTTACACATTTTTAAGAAATATTCTTTATATCACAAGGGAAATGTGATTTGTAGGATATACGAAATCTTTCCTGTAAAAACAAATAAGGTAATAAAATAACAATAGAATAACAAACATTATTTTGAATTATTCTGATAATCAGATGTCCGCCTAAATTACATCATCATACTCTAGTTATCCTTGGAAATTAAATCTGCATCTGTTACTCGCAGAATTGAAACCGAATCTGTTTCCATTGACAGATCCAATCCCATTAACACTACTGACTTCTTGTTGTAATGGATGCAAGATAGTTTAAGTAGATGTTTTCATGCAACAAAAACACAATGAATTCAAGATTGGCTTTTATTTTTGCATCAGCCCTAGTACTATCCTTTCTATCAGGTGGGCTCCCAGCAATGCAAACAGAAATGGTCACAAACGGACAAGTAAATGAGACTTCAGAGGAAAGTCAAACACCGAATATGGATATGACAAGTATGAACTTGTCGACAGCAGCTACCATACCTTCACTCTCGACACCAGGTGAAAAGGATTTCTAGGTATTTACTTCGGAAATTGAAGGTGTTGATGAAGAAAAACTGAAGGTGGCAGGAGACGCATTTTCAGTAAATACTCTTGTTGCAAATAAGGGAGATAAGGTAACTGTACATTTCTACAACGTCGATCCAGTAAAGGAAGAACGACATTGATTTACGGTAGGCGATCCTTACAAGGTAAACATAGACGTTGCATTTGCAGAGAGTGGTAATGCTACCTTTACCGCGGACAATACTGGTGTATTTCCATTCTATTGCGCATATCATCTACCTGTTATGGCCGGACAACTTGTTGTCCTTCCATGATTTTTTTCCTATAACATCTCGATACCGTTATAGTAATCGTTACTTGACATAGTGTTATCTGTCAATTCCGGAGACGGTGAATGAAACAATAACTTGGTAGAATAAACGAAAATATCTTATTAATTACTAAAGATTACTAGGGTGTATTAATTTTCAGTTCAAGAACTGTAGATTCTCCAATATATTCAATTCAATTTTTGAAAACCAGTCAAAGGCAAAAATTGCATATTTCTATTCGTATGTTTCTAGATATAAAATTCCAAGCCAGCTATAATACTAAATTTCAATTCATATATACAATCCTGCCAAGATAATATTGAATTGAACTCTAGCACTAATCCCGCAGAATTAGATAACGTAAAAAAATATGATCTCATAGTCATTGGCAGTGGCGCCGGTCTTGAAGTGGCGAGTGCAGCAGCACAGAGTGGATTGAAAGTTGCAATTATAGAAAAAAGTAGTATGGGCGGAACTTGTTTGAATAGAGGTTGTATTCCCTCCAAGCTCCTACTCCATAGCGCAGATGTTGTTGAAATAATAAAATCAGCACATCTTTTCGGTATTCATATTGAAAAATTCACTATTGATTTTCAAAAAATAGTTGAGAGAGTGACGAGTATAGTAGATTCGGACTCAAACGATATTCGAGAATCATTAGGTAAAATAGAAAATCCAAAGCTATTTTCATCAGAGTGCAGATTTATTGGTGATAAAACCCTCCTGGTCGGTGAGGAAAAAATATCCTCCAACAAAATTCTAATTGCTGCCGGTACGAGACCTAGGATTCCTGACATCAAGGGCCTGTATACCACAAAATATGTTACCAGTGATGAAGCTCTTCGACTTCATGCTCAACCAAAAGTCCTCACAATTATTGGTGGAGGGTATATAGCAGCCGAACTTGGCCATTTTTTCGGCTCACTGGGTACAAAGATCAACATCATTCATCATGGCAAGTATTTACTACCGCATGAGGATGAGGAAATTTCCAAGAAATTTACAGAAATTTTCTCAAAAAAATACAACGTATACTTGGATTGTACCACAAACGAGGTAAATAAAAGGAACGGTAATTTTGTAGTTTCAGCCAAGAAATCTGACTCAAACAGGAATTTGGACATAGAGTCAGATCAACTCTTAGTTGCAGCAGGGCGTGTTCCAAATACAGATTCTCTTGATTTACCAAAGACAGGAATTGAAGTTAATGATGACGGATTCATCAAGGTAGACGGAACTCTTTCGGCTAATGTAGACGGAATCTTCGCCTTAGGCGATATTGTAGGCCTTTATCAGTTCAGGCACAGCGCAAATTTGGAGGCTCAGTATGCTTTTTACAATATCTTCAATCCAAAGAAAAAGATACATGTAGACTACAGTGCAATGCCCCATGCAATTTTCAGTTCGCCCCAAGTGGCCGGAGTTGGAAATAAAGAACAGGAATTGAAAAGTAAAGGAAAAACAGATTATCACAAATCAGTTTACCGATATATCGATACTGCAATGGGAAAAGCATTGGAAGATACTGAAGGATTTGTAAAAATTCTGGTCAGCAAGGAAAACAGAAAAATTCTTGGATGTCATATCATAGGAAGCCAAGCTTCAATACTCATACATGAAGTACTGGTAGCAATGAAAAGTGGAGATGGAACTATTGACAACATTTCAAAGACAGTTCATATTCATCCTGCACTTTCAGAAGTTGTTTCAAGAGCTGCGATTTCTATTAATTAATTTGAATTTCTATTTTGAAGAGGCTACCAAGGTCTTTGTTACTCGGTTTGTAATCACAAAGGAGTTTTATACATTAGTTTATTTTGTTAGAAACATTATTATTCTATTCCAAGCTTACATAAATATGACTGGCCGGTTCAAAAAGTCTCAGGTCAAGGGAGATAAATACTACAAAGAGAAAAAACATGTTCTAAATACCAGTAAAGACACATTGGATGAAGAAATTAAACTGGTGGAAAAAAAACTAGAAGCAGAGAAGGCAAGAAAGAGAACCCGTGGACCATATAGGAAGAGTCTTGTAAACTAGGATTACTGTAATAGCATTTTGAGACATGCGATAAAAATCAGTCACAATAATTACGTGCTTGATTTTATAGGATGCGCAAATGACAAAAGATGTCCATCTGGATCCCGTATGTGGAAGTACCGCTCTCTCCAAGAAGCATTGGTTGGTTTATTTTCGAATGATATTAGACTAGAAATGATTTTATCATTCTTGAAATAAAGATATAATTTATCCACATCATCAGAGTGCAGTATAATTTTGAAGAGATTTTTTGAATGCCAATATTCATCCCCCTTATTCAACTTTGATAATTCGAGATTTATATAGTCAAAAGTATTTTCACCAATTTCATAAGTCGTAAAAGAGGTCTTAGATCCACCGTAGATTAGTTTGAAACCCGGTATTTTAGAATAAAATTTGCAGGATCTTTCCATATCTCTAATCAATAACGTTACTGCAGAAATCTTGTTTACCTTCGACATAATCAGTAAATCAATATAACAATCAATTTGTCATTATTAAGAATTTCCTTACATGGTAACAATATAAGACTATTAGCAGTTAATATCTAATGGGAAGGAACTCCACTGAAATTAATCATTTTAATTTAATATGGATCCTTTCGCCTGAATTAGTGAATAACCTTATTCTTTCATACTTTATACCAATTACGACTTCTTTTCCTACAATGGGAATCACATTTCTTGACGTCACGTTAGATAACTTGAGTGAGCTATCTCCAAGTCTAACTTCTGCAATTGAATCATCTCCGAGCAACTCAACATATGCTGTTTCTCCTTTTAGTCTTAAACCATCAAAATCCTCATCATCTTTAAGCAAGATGATATCCTTCGGTCTAACTCCTAGGTTTATTGTTTCCTCATTAATTTCTCTTAAATTTTCTGCTAGTGTATCGGGAATCTTGACAATGGATTTCTTATCTTGTTCATGGGAGCTATTATCACCAAATTTGAGGAACATTGATCCTTCCTTAATAATTTTGAATTTTAGAAAATTCATGGGGGGAACGCCTATGAAACTAGCTACAAATTGATTAGCAGGGTCGGTGTAAACTTTCTGTGGCGAATCTAGTTGAAGTAGTTTTCCTGAGTCCATTACACCAACATTGTCGGCCATGCTCATTGCCTCAGCCTGATCGTGTGTAATGTAAAGTGTAGTTATTCCTACTTTCTCCTGTAATTTTTTTATCTCCACCCGCATTTCAGTGCGCAATTTGGCATCTAAATTACTAAGGGGTTCATCCATCAAGAAGATTTTTGGTTCTCTTACGAGTGCTCTGCCTAGGGCAACCCTCTGCATTTGACCGCCACTGATTTCCTTTGGTTTCCTTTCGAGTAAATTATCAATGTTAAGAAGCCTTGCAATTTTGCGAACGTTTTCATTTATTTTCTCTTTATGTACTTTTCTCATTTTCAATGGGAAAGCGATGTTATCGTAGACATTCATGTGAGGATAAAGTGAATAGTTTTGAAATACCATAGCTACATCACGATCTTTTGGTGGAAGTTTGTTTACTAGTTCGTTTCCAATATAGATCTCTCCACTAGTAATATCAGTCAAGCCTGCTATGCATCTGAGGACTGTAGTCTTACCACAGCCGGAAGGTCCAAGTAAAACCATGAACTCGCCACAGCTTATTTCCAGTGAAAAGTCTTCTAGTGCAGTTAATTGTCCATATTTTTTAGTTAAATTTCTTATACTGAGAGTTGTCAAAATATTCCCTTATGTGGAATTGATTTTGTTTACATGTCATATTAATTTTAATTATTATCTTATGAGTGGGCTCACCGAAAAAATTTTCAATTGACCATACTTTGCTCCATTAATCTGCCCAATACTTAAAAGCATCCATTCTAAATATTAATAATGAGAAAAATCGATTCTATTGGATTCGATAATGATTCAAAATCAATATGTGGCAGAATTAACATTAACAAATATTTCCGCAATAATTTTAAACTTTTTTGGATGCTGACGCTGGTGGTAGTTGTTTTGGCAGCACCAAGCTTGACCCCATTTAAGATGGTTCAAGGACAGCAATCCACCCCAGTTACAATTACCGCGATAGTAGCAGAGCCAAAAGAAAGATGGGATGCTTTGTTTGCCGATGCACTAGCTAAATTAAGAGAAAAACATCCAGACATGACTATTAACATAGATTACCGTGTGTTACCATATGCAGATACACGAAAACAAATCCTAACTGCAATGGCCGGACAGACTCCACTTGATCTTATTTCTGTCGATCAGATCTGGCTTGGCGAATTCGCTCAAGGTGGTTTTCTATCAGATCTAACTGATTTAACAAATTCATGGAATCGATCCTCTGAATGGTATAAAGCCAATTGGGATGGCGGTATCTACAATAATAAAGTATATGGGATTTGGGCATGGACAGATGTAAGGGCCATGTGGTATTGGAAGGATATCTTGAACCAAAGTGGCGTAGAGCCCGAATCACTTTCTACGTGGGATGGGTACCTTGAGGCATCAAAGAAAATTGGTAATTCAACTAAAGGAAAAGGACTTGAGGCAATGCATCTTGTGGGCGCAAGTCATTCTCCTGATATGTGGTACCCATATCTTTGGATGCAAGGTGGTGAGATTGTACAACAAAAAACCGGACATCCTGAGAAAGGAACACACTGGTTTCCTTCCTATAATGGCACAGAAGGCGTGAGAGCTCTTGAGTTCTTGAGGGATCAAGTAAATGCAGGAATAAAGCCTCAGATTAATCACTTTTGGGGTCAAGAATTTGCAGACAAAAAATTTGCTGTCATGCTGGAAGGCTCTTGGTTATTAGGACACTTTAATCGAACTGAGTGGAATACTCTTGATAATAACGTAGGTATGATTCCAATCTTTCCAGTTTCTAAATCAGGTAACACCAGTGCAACAATGATGGGTGGTTGGATGCTTGGTATCCCTCAAACTTCAGCAAATAAGGCACTTTCATGGGAATTGCTATCAATAATGGTACAACCTGATGTACTCGCACCCATGTTAGAAAAATATGCATATCTTCCTACTCAAAAACCAATCGCTGAAGGACCGTATTCAGATCAGCTTGCAAAGACCATACCCTATTATAAAGAACTCATTTCAATGCTATCAATAGGACATAGCAGACCTAGCATTTCTGAATATCCACAAATCGCTGACAATATTAGACAGGCAATAGATGAAGTTTATCTGGGAGCAAAGGAGCCCAAACAAGCGTTAGATGACGCTGCGAAGAAATCTGCAGAAGTACTTGGCTGGTCCTAGATGGAACTCTACGTCAAACTTCAGTATTGACTGTTTAATTATATATTGTCATGCTAGAGCAAAAAACTGTTAAGCTTCAACCATATCTGCTCTTAGCTCCAGCTCTCGCGATACTAACTGCATTTCTTTTGTTTCCACTCACATGGAACGTATACCTATCGCTACATGATGTATCATTAACTACAATTCTAAGTGATTGGAAGTATGTTGGATTAAAGAACTTCGTGAATCTAGTTCGGGACAGTGATTTTCATATGTCACTTCTGGTGAGCTTACTATTTGTAGGTGGTTCAGTGGCCCTTCAGTTTTTTGTTGGAATGGTACTTGCTGTAGTATTAAATCAGCAAATCAGGGGATCCAATACAATCAGGGCCATATTCATAATACCATGGACTGTGTCTGCAGTCATAACGGGTTTTTCCTTTAAATTCATCTTTAATGATAGTTTTGGAATTATGAACTATGGTCTAGGTCAATTGGGACTAGAGCCTGTTTCTTGGTTATCAGATCCAGGAACAGTAGTATGGACACTGGTAGTTGCAAACATGTGGCATGGAACACCTTTCACCGTAATATTCCTAACTGCAGGACTATTCTCAATAAGTCCAGTAGTTTATGAAGCAGCAAGGATAGATGGCGCTACGAAGATTAAAAGTTTCTTTTACATAACGCTTCCACTTTTAAGACCATTTGTTATTATAAATCTTATTCTTATTACTATGTGGTCCGTAAATTTCTTTGATTTAATTCTAGTCATGACAAATGGCGGACCACTTTTTTCTAGTACCACGTCATCCTTGTTCATGTA
>DATFEX010000109.1:0-2417 GCA_035250685.1 Nitrososphaeraceae archaeon
CATTGCATCGCTCAGACTCTCTGCAACCTTGTATCCATTATTCTTTAGAGTTCTAAGCCTTTCCTTTGAAATGTCATAAAAAATTACATCATGACCTAGCTTATGAAATCCCTGACCAGTTGCACTTCCTACTACACCAGAACCAATAATGCTTATCTTACTCGTGCAAAATCCCTCTTTATTATAGGGGGGTTATAATTAATCATATTTATATAATTCCTTTTCATTTTCGAGTAAGAAATATAGTAAGAATTAACACTAACCATGTTACGTCTTTAACTTCTATTTCACAGGAAAAGTTACTAATAAATAATCTGGAAATGAATCTTAATCAGTGAAAACTTACAGTCACCAAACGCTTCAAAACCATGGCGGAATTTTTGGCAATATAGTTTTTGACTTACTACTTGTTGCTTTTGCCGTTTCACTGGTTGTTTCGCCAATCTGGTTTGACATTAACGATATCATTTATCAGTTCAATGGGCTGAAAGATTACATTTTTAGAAATTTCATTCCAAGTTCATTCTACAATTACTGGCTAATTATTCCCCTGGGTATAATTGGAACTTGGAGATGGACAATATGGTTAATCAAGAAAATAGTCGCAACCCTTTATTCTCCGATAACGCCTGGTTCACCTAAAGATGCTTCTGTAGCGACAGATCAGCTTAGTGTCTCAGTAATCATACCAGTGTTCAAAGAAGACAAGAAAATTTTCAAGAGATCTTTAGAATCATGGTGGAAAAATAACCCTGCTGAAATAATTGCGATTATTGACAAATCCGATCCAGAATGTATAGCTGAATTTAAGGAATTTCAACAAGGCAAAAGCAACTTAAAGTTGATAGTCACGTCAAAACCCGGAAAGAGGACAGCCTTAGCCGATGGAATATCAGAGTCAAAAGGCAGGATTCTTGCACTAACAGATAGCGATACGATGTGGGATTCAAATTTTTTGGAAAATGCCCTGCGACCTTTTCAAGTTGATCCAAAAATTGGAGGAGTTACTCCTAGATATCACCCCATTGAAACAAGAACAATCTGGCAAAAGATGACTGATATTTTTTGGGATATGCGAAACTATTATGATATGCCGGCACAAACAGCAGGTGGCAAAGCTCTGTCATGCTTGAGCGGTAAGACTGCATTATATCGAAGAGAGATTTTGTTGCCTAAAATGAATTTGTTCTTGAATGAAGTTATCCTTGGTAGAAAAAAGGAATCAGGTGAAGATAAATGTATTACAAGACTCGTTCAACAGGAAGGATGGAAGACCTATTACCAGAGTTCTGCAGTAATATATTCATCCGCTGCACCAGGTTTTGACCAGTTTATCAGACAACGAATTAGATGGGCAAGGAACAGTCATAATTCTGATTTCCAAAGCTTATGGAGTGGATGGGTATGGAAATGTCCTTACCTTGCATTTTCTATGATAGATCGTTTTATTTCAGTCTTTACACTATTATTGGGCCCAATATTTCTGTCAATAGCACTTTTTGAAAATCAATGGGGCTTGGCAATCTCAATTGTTATTTTATGGTTAGTTGGCAGGAGTATCAAAATTGTTCCTCATCTAAGACGCAATCCAAAAGACTTTTTGATTCTCCCCGTCTATCTGGGAGTAAGTTTCTTGATGGCTCTTACCCGGTTGTATGCCCTTGTTACTATACGTGATCAGCATTTTATTAGAGGAATCCGAAAAGTAAGTGCTAGCAGAATAAAGAAAATCAAAGATTACTTTTTGACTGTGGAAATGATAGCTGGGATATTTATCTTCGCACTCACATTACGTTAAGATTCAATTTTATATTTATATTGTTACTCTAAATTTAAACAGAATTTGATTTTACTACATCAGTTTTATTTCTATAATCTGGTCTGAATTCCATTTTCAGCCAGATATTTTTTTACCTTATCAAGCGTCAATTTATCATAATGAAATATTGAAGCTGCCAGTACAGCATCCACATCAGTTTTCTTGAATGCCTCAACCATGTGATCTGAAGAGCCGCAACCTCCTGATGCAATAACAGGTATTCTAACATTATTGCATATTGTATTAGTCAATTCAATATCGTAACCATTTTTAGTACCGTCTGCATCTATACTGGTCAATAGTATCTCACCTGCTCCAAGCTCTTCTACCTTTTTTGCCCATTGGATTGCATCTATTCCAGTACCTTTAGATCCACCGTAAATCATTACTTCAAAATAATAATCCCTATCAGGGCCGTGCATTATCGTATGCTTTTCTTGCTTTTCATCAACTTCAACATCATAATTTCTCTTTACATCGATTGCAACTACAACGCATTGTCTGCCAAATATTTTCATAAGGTCAGTTACCAACTCAGGTTTTTTCACAGTTGCAGTGTTAATTGAGACTTTGTCTGCGCCATTGAGGAGGATTTCCC
>DATFEX010000110.1:0-44757 GCA_035250685.1 Nitrososphaeraceae archaeon
ACCACTTGATATATTGAGTTATTGTATGAGTGTATCAGCAAAAATGACCTCTTTAACCAAGTCAAACAATATCACTATAGGAGATGATGTGTACGTGAGGTTGCATCCAGAGTTGCGCCAAAAATTTGTTAGAGTCAATTATAATGCAAGGGAATGGAATTATGTAAGTAAACGTACAGGAGAGCTCTACAAACTTTATACATTAAAATAATAAAGATAGTACTTGTCATGTCATATTGATACTACGGTTTATAGAAAAGACTAAAATACGCTAAATTTCTAGAATCACTATTGTCTACTGCATATATCCTCGTAAATTGCACATTGGGCTCTGAAGAAAGAATAATAGATGAAATATCAAAACTATCTGATGTAAAGGAAGTGCGCGGAACCTATGGCGTACACGATGTATTCGTCAAAGTAAAATCAGACAATACTGAAACAATGAACCATACAATCACCAGCAGAATAAGAAAGATACCCGGCATAACGTCTACTGTTACACTTGTAGTAATTGAGGAACAAGGCGGAAAGGAAATCAGCTAGGATTCGACGACATATTTTTTTGACTTTCTTTATTATTTCTTTTTATTGCATAAATTATAAGACCTGAAGCTATCACGACAGTTATCCATCCAAGAGAACCCATTATGAGATAGTAATTATACTGTGGTATTAAGAGGGATAGTCCCGCTACAATGGCACCGACCCACCATAGGACGATTAGAATTTGAAGATTGATGCTAAATTCTATCATCCTCTAATGCTTTCGTCAAAACCCCGAATATATCTCAAAATTTTTTCACAGTTGACGCATTTATCATATTCATAAAAATCAAAGTCGTTATATTTTCTGAACGAAAAAGTATTTTCATGATTACAAAAAATTCGCTTGAATCCAATTAAAAGTGGATTAGTCATCCCCATGATTCTTGAACATCCAGACATAATAACGATTTTGTTGCAATATTAATAATTTGACTAATTTTTGATAGTCATTAATGAAATCAAATGGTTGGAAAATGGAGGTCATCAATAAACCCACGCTTTTCTGGAACCGTGCAGATAACATGATAATGATATACCAATGGAAATTTTTTGAATTAAGACTTAATAGTTGGTCATAAATCTATCACGCATTGAGCCACAAAGATTATGAAGAGGAAATTGATAATTCCATGGAATTCAGTGATAAAGAATTTGAACATCTAAGAAAGATAAAACACAGACTGGATGAGGGAGAACAAGTCCAATTTTTAGCTAGACAATCAAAGCACAGACCGGGTGGTTCATTCACAACTCCAGATACGATATATGTTACCAACAAGAGAATCATAATTAGAGACCCTTCACTACTAGGCGTAAGAGAAAATATTGTATCCGTATCCTATGATAAAATAACCTCAATAGAATTGGAAAAAGGCGTTTTTTCATCCAAGATTATTATAAAGGCACCTGGATTAACCGACGAAATGGAAGCTATATCAAAAAACGCGGCAGAGCAAATAATGATTTATGTGAAGAATTCAATGGACAAAATAAAAATTGAATCACAAATGCAAGTAGTTGAACTAAAAGAATCTTTAGCCGATGAATTACTGAAATTGGCGAATCTTAGGGATAAAGGTATTCTGAATGACGAAGAATTTCTAAAAATGAAACAAGATTTGTTAAACAAGAGGGCAGATTAGTTTTTTTACATCTTTACTTTCATCTAATTGAATTAATAAATGACTGATTAACCTGATTTACTCGAACCATACTCTTGGTCCTGAATCTTGTTATCATAATTGCTTAGTTGAAAACCAAAAGTGCCGTCGGTGAGATTTGAGCTCACGACAGCTCGGTCTTCAGCTTCACCCCAATACTGGTCGAGTGCTCTCCCAGGCTGAGCTACGACGGCACAGCTAAACTTCTGTACGAATTATATATAATCTAATCTTGTCCTGAGATCAACAGCACCTAAAATTTTTGCGAATCCCTCAAAATTCAGGTACTATCTTCCTTGACAAATCAGGCAACTTGCAGGGATTTGATAAGTAGGACGTAACCTTAGGAGTTAGGTGGCTTTATTAAATTCAATTGAATTGAAATATGCGTGTAGATTTGGTGGAAGAAGAGGAAATAGACGACAATGATGTAGAAATAGTTAAACTCAAAAATGAGGTATATAGATTCAAGCAGAATTCTAATAGTTCCGATGAAACAATAAGGATTTTAGATTCAAGATTCACAAAGACCACTCTCTTTCTGGCGTCAGACAGAGTGTTCTGGCAAGAATTATCCGCAAAAAACTAGATCTCGTAGCTAGTGACCATATCGAAATTGTTGATGACAGTGAAGGTACTTAGTTCCTAGCAATGGCTTACAATTAAGAACTAATCATATAACTAATTTTGTCTATAGTACTATCTTCCTTAAAGTAAATAAACTATAATCAGTTTTAAAAATTAATTACGATGGATAATACAGATTTAAAAGTGGTCGTAGAAACGCCTGAGGAAAGGAGAAAACGGTTCCTTATAGAGTTCGAGAAGCCCTTTAAATGTGAGAAGTGTAACGAGAGATTCAAGAAAAAGAAATATCTCAAAGAGCACAAAATAGAGGTTCATTCTTACTAATTTTCTTATTGACATAAATTATGTTATCGGAGTAGACTCAACTCAAAGTATAGAATCCATCTATCGGATTTTGTTATTCTGCCTTTTTGAGGAGAACGCACATAAAATAATTTATGGAATCAGATAATAGTGTAATTCAATCTTGAAAATTTACACCAAGACCGGTGATAAAGGAGATACGGGATTGATTGATGGCTCTAGAGCCTTGAAATCTGATCTAAGAATAATTGCATATGGTGAAGTTGACGAGGCAAATTCGTATATTGGATTGATAATATCAAACATCAAAGGGAATTCAAATTTTGATGATTTAGAAAAAATACTTCTAGATATTCAGCATGACTTGTTCGTATTAGGAGCGGAGTTGGCAAATCCCAAAAAAGTGAAAGATGACAAGATGCTTGTCAAAATAGAAATGGTGACCAACATAGAGAATCAAGTTGACAAACTAGAATCAGAACTAGAGCCAATAACTTATTTCATCCTTCCTGGCGGTACTACTGAATCCTCTATGCTCCATATTTGTAGAACCGTTATTAGACGTGCCGAAAGGTCTGCAGTCGCGTTATCTAAGCAACAAAAAATAAATCAAAACATTCTCATATATCTGAACAGATTATCAGATTTGCTGTTTGTTCTTGCGAGAGTAATCAATAAGCGACAAAATTGCAATGATGTTCCCTGGAAGCTAAAATGAGCTTTGTTGATTACAAATCGCCAATATTGTAAATTATGAAAAAAATGCATGAGTCTAGCTGGTTTGAATAAGCGATTCATTCAATCATCAAATTACTTATATTGAGTAAACTTAGGTAAGCCAAGTTATTATGATTAGATACAGAAACACAAGTACTCTTTTAACACCACAAATTTGGTACCATCATAAGGGCCGGCGGGTACTCTACGCATAGAATTCTTTCCGCCGGTCTGAAACTATCATTTCTTAATGTTACGTAAATTGTAGTGATTTCATACGTATGGAATGTTTTAAATATGCTCAATGAACCTTCATTGGTTTTGTAATGACTCTGGAAGACAAAGACATTATTCAAGTCGATGCCACAGTAATTATTGGCGTCATGATTCTTCTCACGCTTTCAATTGGATTTGATTCATCCATCAATTCTCAAAAGGATGAGGATATTACTAGGTTAATAATTACTTTGGCAATAATAGCGCCATTCACTGCATCTGCCGTGCTAGCCATCATGACAAACTTATCGAGCAAGTACGCAGAACAATTCAAAAAAACATCTATAATAATAATGGCTGTTGGATTTGGTTACTTAATATTCGTTATTGCCGCCTTCATGGCATCAATTTACTACCTTATCTGATTCGTATGCGTTGACAAACCTTTACTTACCAATATTTGGCAACGGTGCAAATATCCTTGATGATCCGGAATGTCAGTTTTTAATTTTACGAGTCTAGATCCGTGAAGATATAAAGATTTAGTATTGGTCAATCACAAATCTCATATTATGTCCCCTTTATAACCATGAATCAACTAGATTTAAATACAAATTAGATATCAAAATAATTACTGTTTAGAATTGGAACAGACGAGAAATGTTCTACTTTTAATATTCATTACAACTATCTTAGCAATATTAAGCAGTGTTATACTGTATTTTCTTGATCATTTTCTCTCCATTCTATTGATACTCTTTGAATATACTTCAAAAATTACAGGTACCTTTGATCCTTCTTTCCGATAATGCTCAGAATTACATCATATTAATATTAATCAGAATCCACTACTCAATATGAACCTTGAAAATAACCAAAAATCTGACCTTGTAAGTTTTTTTCATGTTGTTTGTAATCTTAAAAAGGTAAGACGATCCGGATGGATACATAAAGCAAATATTCCATCACCAGAATCTGTAGCCGATCATTCTTATTCAACGTGTATGATGTCTATGGTCCTTTCCGAAATATTGAATCTTGATACTGAACATATAATGAAGATGGCCAATTTGCATGACCTGGCTGAATCAATTGTTGGCGACAGTATGCCCGATGTTATATCTCATGATGAAAAAATAATTAAAGAAGATACTGCTATGAGAGAAATTATTTCCAAACTGCCTGTCAATCTCTGTAAGGAATATCTCGATATTTGGAATGAATATATTCAAAATAAAACAGTTAGTTCTAAGTTTGTTCACAATATAGACAAGTTGGAAATGGCGATGCAAGCAAAGGCATATGAACTGGACGGTTATTCGAAACAATCTCTACAACTTTTCTTGCGTTCTGCCGCTGATTATATTTCGGATGATAAGTTTGAACTTGTGTCTGAAATTTTACAAACTTTGAATAGCAATTAGGATGAAATATGACAAAACGCATGTCGATATGCTACCGGTTGATAATATGATAATATGAACTTAGAAAACAAATGAATCAAGTAAGATGTAGACTCCTATCCCAATTAGTACAAATGGACTTATAATTTGGCTTAAGTAGTTCATGCGAGATGCCATCAAGGGACGTCGGATGAAATAGTATGTTAAAATGCACCATACACCTGTGAGTAACATAAATAATATCACAAGAATTGTCACCTCAAAATAAGTATTGTACTTTGCAAAAAGGGGAGTGAATACTCCAATGTCATCTCCTCCATTGGCAACTGTTATTCCGGCAACTGAAAGAAACGATAAAGATGCTAACTTTTTGTTTTGTTTATTTGTTTTTGATATTTCTTGATGTTCAATTAATCTCTTAACTCCAATTCCAATTGGAATAAATCCCATCAAACCAATGACAAACAATGGCACTACTAATACAAGTAACGCAGCTGCTGTAGATACCACTACTAGTAACGCGATGCCTAGAAACTGTCCAATGGTAACGTCACGACCAAGAAGACTGGCGGATGAAAAAAGCAGCATCAACATGAATGTATCATCGATATTCGATGCGACAAAAGCACCTGTTCCAATTCCAAGAAGTGTCCAGGGTTCTGTCATACTTGATCAGTACAAGTATTGGACACCCCATATTTGTCAATTGGGATGTTAAGGATTTGAATAAGTCCATACCTCAAGGTATGTGAGATTTAATTATTTTTTCCTTCTCATGAAACATGTTACAGCAACGTGTCTGTAGTTCTTTTTAGGTCGTATCACTGGGTAGAGTACTAACTGGAGTAACCCTTACATCAAAAAGACCCATCCAGCCCAGGTCTGTGAAAAGGGTCTGATGAGCATGGAACATATAGGATCCAGGATAATCATAAGTAAATTCCATTATTCCCCTATCCCCATTTGTTAATGTTACTATATCTGTTAAATAATCAGCAGTTTTATTCGTTCCAGCAGAATAATAGTTAAACATAGCCCCATGTACATGAATCGAATTCACTGAGTCAAATTCAAGCATGTTCATAATATACACACGATACTGTTCGCCCGTTTGTAATACAATAGGATTCATCATGTAATCAAATGCTTTACCATTTACTGTGTAGATTTCATTAACTCTCTTTTCTCTGGAAACACTTTTGCCATTATCGCCATCATCATCAATTGAAGGAATGGAAACATCGCTCATATCACTCATGTTCGTTTCTTCGCTAGTGTCGTTGTTACCACTTGAGTTTGAGGGCATACTAATTTCTGCCCCTTCAATTGAATCAACTGGAGGCAATGTTATCGGCCCTTCGAGATCTAAATCCAGGTCATATCCGTTGAGGAGCATAGCCATTTCTGTCATTTGCGGACGGGGTTCTTTTGGATCTATGATCATCATTCCATATAGTCCTCTGTTGATATGATCTGCAATTGGCTCCACATGACAGTAATAGGGATACACCCCATAAGGTCCTGCAGCAAAATCGTAAGTAAAACTCCTGCCTGGAGAAATTGTCCCTCCTGGTTGTCCTGTCATCGTAAATGCATTATTCTTAACATAATGTGTGGGTTGTGAATAAAGTGAATGAGCGTGTGTATTCTCGTTGCTATTAATGACTCTAATCCGAACCAAATCTCCTTCTGTGACTCTAATTGTGGGTCCGGGTATTGTACCATTAAAGGTCCAACCTTCAAAAATATGGCCTTCATATGTAATAGGAATCTTTTGATTCTCTTCAACAATTAATGTAAATTGTCTTACTGTCTTTCCACTTTCATCCTTTGATACATGTCCGCAATTAAAATGAGTGAGATATTCTACTGGAGTGGGTTTCTTGCTGAGATTCGTAGTGCAATTCTTTATCTTGTCGTATTCTTCTTGAGAAATTTGAGATACGGAAGACTGGCCATGGGCAGGTACATTGAGAGAAAAATTTAGAGTTGATAAAACCAAAATAAATGACATGGCTAATGCAAAGAAACATGCACTTCGCCGTAACATGTTTTATCAAGAATACTTTTCTTATAAAAATGTTAATCATATTATTTTGGGCTGAAATGTAATAGTATCAATTTGAAACATCCAAACCTATGTAACTATCAAATGCATACATTACGAACTTTTTCCATTTCATCTCTTATTTCTTATTTTATAGAAGCACGATGTTCCCATAATACCTTTGAAGTTAGAATAGTAAGAATCAACTCTATCACGCTAAACGCAAATATAAAAGAGTAGTATGTACTGCAATAAATGCAGTATTTTGTGGCATTGAAAATAGGGGAGAAAAGAGTTAGAGCAGCTCAGGAGCTTTTGAATAAATATACAGGCAACATTGCTATGCCTGCGCTAGCGTTAAAGGACAATAACAACAATAATTGGGAACCTGTTGGGGAAGAAAATTTTTTCACTACAGTAAAGGATCAGAATGGTTACTTGATTGCAATATGTGATAAAAATGGAATTGCAAAAACAGTTGCACAATGGTTTATTGAAGTAAAAAAAGATGAAATTGTTAGCAACATAATTCAAAATGAAAACCTTCCCGAGTATAACGGGAAAGTGATACTCCCAATTTAACACTTAAGTAGATTTAATATTTAGTGATTATAGTTGAAAAGAAAATACGAACAAACCATTGAGATCAAAGGTCATCTAATTGATTCGATGATCCTCACGAGAATTTTTGACAAAATTATGGACCTGAAAGGGGATTTTAATGTTCTAGAATTTCATGTCGGTAAAAAGAAAGATGAATTAAGCTATGCAAGATTATTAATATCAGCAAAAAATAAGAAACATCTTGACCAATTACTAGGATCAGTCTTTATTGAAGGTGCACAACCTACAAAAATTGATGGTGTTACCCTAAAGCCTGCACCTAAGGATATGGTAATGCCAAGAGATTTTTATAGCACAACTAACAATACCACACAAATTTTCTTCAATAATGAATGGGTTGATGTTGAAAATATGATGATGGACAAGTGCATTGTCGTAGATGCAAGTAACAAGATGGCAGAATGTAAGAAAATTAGAGATGTTCGAAGAGGAGAGATGATAGTAACGGGTGAAAAAGGAGTGAGGATATTACCTGAAGAGCGCCCAAGAGAGGGAGTAGATATTTTTCAATTCATGAGTAGTACAAGTTCCAGTGAAAGGCCGACCCAGCAAATTGCAAGAAAAATAGCAATGGATATTTACAATACAAAAAATAGCGGTGGCAAAATAATTGTAACAGCAGGACCGGTTGTTGTCCATTCAGGTGCAGCAGATTCGTTGGCAAAGATGATTAGACTGGGTTACATAAATGGACTACTTACGGGCAATGCTTTAGCAGTACATGATATAGAAAATTCATTGTTTGGCACTTCTCTAGGTATGAATGTAAAAAACGGAACGTTAGCAATTCGCGGTCACAGAAACCACATGCAGGCCATTAATGAAGTATTTAGAGCAGGGTCTATAGAGGAGATGGTGAAAAAGAATATTCTAAAATCTGGAATAATGTATGAGTGTATAAAGAATGATGTAGAATACGCCCTTTGTGGATCTATAAGAGACGATGGACCCATTCCAGGAGTAATTACTGATATTATACAAGCCCAAAACAGATATAGAGCAATATTAAGAGATACAAAAATGGTTCTCATGCTCTCTACCATGTTACACTCAATTGCCGTAGGAAATATGATTCCTGCAAGAGTAAAGGTTGTCGCTGTGGATATTAGTCAAGCCGTAGTAACAAAGCTACTCGATAGAGGAACAACACAGGCTATAGGAATAGTTAGTGACATTGGTGCATTCCTCCCAATGGTGTTGCACCAGTTAGAGCAACTTTCTAAAAAATAATTCCTTCATCTAGAAGAACCTAATCAGGATAATTAAATCCTCGTCATTGTATCGATGAAAATCACTGCTTCTCAGGATCGCTTAATTTGCTATTAATGATACGCATAGTAATTTTTGGGTCTGCTCGTCCATTGGTAAATTTCATTACTTTACCTAACAAGAAATTAATCGCCTCGCGATTCGTTTTTGCATCTTCGACTGCTGATTTTTCGCTATCAAAAACCGACTGCACGGCATCCATTATTGTTTTTTCATCGGCTATCTTGAATGAATTACTACTATTGACAACCTCTGATGGTAACTTTCCACTTTCAAATATTTTGACCAGAATATCCTTTGCGGTAATTCTACTAATTTTGTTATCTTCAATTAATTTCACCAATTCTGCAATGTGTTCTGGTTTCACTTTCAAGTTTTTCAAGTAATCACTACTTTCAGTATCATCTTGAATCAAACTCTTAAAGTCAGTAACTAGAATATTTGCTATTTCAGTTGGCGAAAAGTGTAATTTCAAAACTGATTCAAAGAAATCTGCCAATTTCTTATCATTAATGAGAATATTGGATGTATGCTCTGAGAGTTTATACTTTGAAATAAAACGTTCAAACCTTTGAATGGGCAGTTCTGGCATTCGTTGCTCTAAATTAGCAACAAAATTATTACCTAAGACGATTATTGGAATATCAGGTTCAGGAAAATAACGATAATCATGTTCCTCTTCTTTACTTCTGGCTTTAAATGTAATTTTTTTCTTATCATCCCAATGTCGAGTTTCATGTTCTACTTTGAGATTGCGGTTATACACACTAGACTGTCTGGTAATTTCATAGTTGATGGCTTTTTCAACTTCTTTGAAGGAATTGATATTCTTGATTTCTACCTTGTTACCACCATTCATGGACACATTTACATCACACCTAACTGAGCCCTCAAGTAGAGTATCACAGACACCAAGATGTTCAAGTGTCAGGGATAGTTTATTTAGAAATTGTCTTACTTCCTTTGGACCTGTGAAATCAGGTTCTGTAACTATCTCTATTAAGGCAACTCCTGCCCTGTTATAATCTATCAAAGCAGAATTTCTGACATTCATCCCACCTTCAGAATATGCGATCCTGCCTGGGTCCTCTTCCAATTGAATTCGACTGATTCTTATTTGCTTTGCATCATCAAGTTCATATTTTCCGTCTATACCAATGCTCGATATTCCATAAACGTTGTACTGGGTAATTTGAAAATTTTTTGGTAGGTCGGGATAAAAATAATTTTTGCGATAAAACATGATTTTCTCTGGCACTTTACACCCTAAGGCTATTGAGGTCATTGTTGAAAATTCAATTGCTTTTTGATTGATAATTGGCAGGGAACCTGGAAGTCCGCAACATATTTCACAAATGTTACTGTTGGCTCTCAGATCTCGGTAGTTACCCCGACACGAGCAAAACAATTTACTTTTGAGGGCAGTTATTTGAGCATGAATTTCTAATCCAATCATAACCAGGCTCATATCGAATTCGGCACCCTTTGAATATTGATAACTTTTTCAAGTTCGTATGATACATCGAGTAGCTTTTGTTCTTCAAATGGAGCTGCCATTATTTGCAACCCGATGGGAAGACCGTTACTAAATCCAATGGGTAATGAAATTGCTGGAATTCCTGCAAGATTTGCTAAGACTGTGTTTATGTCAACCAAGTACATCTTGATAGGATCGTCTATCTTTTCACCGAATTTAAATGGAAGTATCGGCATTGTTGGTCCTATTAAAAGATCATATTTTTTGAATAGCGTAAGTAACTCCAATCTTAATAGCGACCGAAGTCTCCTTGCCTTGAGATAATATTTACCGTAATATCCTGAAGAAAGAACATAAGATCCAATTAGTATTCTCCTTTTTACTTCTTCTCCAAAGTTTTCTCTTACGTTACTAAAATAAGTTTCCCACTTATATTCCTCTATTGGATAGTCGAACCCATATCTGATATTATCATATCTTGCAAGATTACTACTTGCCTCAGCACTGGCGAGAGTATAATATGAGGGCAATGCATAATTCAAATTATTAATTGAAACTTCTTCACACGAGCACCCGATCTCCCTAAACTTTTCTGATGCGCCGTAAACTGATTTAGCAACTTCTGGATCGCTATCAGTAATTAACTCTTTTATTATTGCAACATTTAGATTATTTGCCTTGTTGGAAACTGTAATTGGAGACGATGACATACTGGTGCTATCCATCGGGTCCTTTCCAGAAATGATATTTAACATCATTACCAAGTCCTTTACTGATCTGCATATAGGACCAATTTGCTCCAGACTATTTGCATATGAGATTAGTCCATATCGGCTTACCCTCCCATATGTTGGCTTGAGTCCAACTACAGAACAGAAGCTAGAAGGACATCTTATTGAACCTCCTGTGTCCGAACCAAGAGCAACAGTACACTCTCCAGCAGCAACAGCCGCTCCGCTTCCACCCGAAGATCCACCAGGAACATAATCCAAATTCCATGGATTATGAGTTGGTTGATACCTACTGTACTCAGTCGTTGAACCCATTCCAAATTCATCCAGGTTCAATTTTCCCAATATGATTGCACCATTTTCCTTAAGATTCTTTATTACTGTGGCATCATACGTAGGAACATATTTTTCAAGAATTTTTGAAGCACATGTCGTTCTGATACCTTGTGTAGAAATGTTATCTTTTATTCCCACTGCTACTCCGGCGAGTTGACCTATCTCTTCTTTTTCTCTTAATTTCTTATCTATAATCTTGGCAGAAGATAAAGCTCCTTCAGAATCCAATGTGATAAATGAATGCACCTTTGACTCGACTTCTTCTATTCTTTTGACTAGAGAGATAACATATTCTTCAGCGCTAAACTGCCCTTCGTTTAGGCCTGCAACCACTTCATATGCAAGCAGATCCACTAGTTTTGTCATTCTATTTCATCTTAGGGCCTCTTAGGAATCCATCTTCTGTAATGTTCTTGCTAAGTCGCATATCATCAGACAAGTTAATCTCATCTTTTCTAAGCTCTTCAAAACTTAATTCCGGCAAGTCTAAAATGACCGAATCATCAAGCGCAAGTTCTTTAAGTATATCAATGTATTCTATAGTCTTGTCCAATTGTTTAGGAAATTTTTCAAGTTCGTTTTCTGTTAGATTAATTCGTGATATTTGAGCGAGATGTCCTAAATCTTCTTTTGAAATCATAATATTTTTCATCTGTTCAGAGATATATTATTTGTTAAGGCGACAACCTATCTATATCTCGAGGAAATAATACAACGTCCCTAATATTATCAACGCCGCAAATGCTCATCATTAATCGTTCTAGCCCCATGCCGAACCCTGCATGAGGGGGCATACCATAATCAAAAACTTTCAAATGGAAATCAAACGCGCCAATGTTTAACCCCTGTTTTTTCATTCTTTGAGTTAGTTCGCTCTTATCATGAATTCTTGTACTGCCCGAAGATAGTTCTAGATTAGCATACATTAAATCAAATGATTCGCACTCTGTACCAATCGATTTTGGTTTAACATAGAATGGTTTTATTGAAGTTGGCCAATCAATAATAAAATAAAAATACCTCATGTTATCATCATTGAGGTTTCGTAATTTTTGCTGCGAGATGTCATCGCCCCATTCAATTGACTCGCCTGACTTTTGCAGCTTTTCTATGAGATCTGAATACGTGTATCTTCGAAATGGAAGTGATAAATCAGGCAATTCTATTTTCAAGTACTCTAGATGTGATTTGTTCTTGTTTTTCACTTCACCCCAAAGAAAATGTATCATCTTTTCTAAAATATTCATTATATCATTGTAATCAGCAAACGCTTTTTCAATATCAATCGAAGTTGCTTCTGACAAATGTCTATTTGTTCTCGAAGCTTCAGCCCTAAATATTGGACCTATCTCAAATACATTTTCAAATGCCATTGTAAGTTGTTCTTTATAAAGCTGAGGACTTTGGGTTAGAAATGCTTCTCTGTCATAGTAAAAGATAGGAAAGAGTGTTGCGCCACCTTCGGTCGCAGTAGCTATTATCTTAGGGGTATTAACTTCTATGAAACCTTCCTCTCCAAGAAATTTCCTGCAGGAATTCAATATAGTATATCTTATGCTAAAAATCGATTGGAGATATGGTCTGCGAAGATCGATTGCACGAAGATCCAATCTAGTGTCAATTCCAACTCCTTTTCTACTTTGAATAACGATGGGAGAATTCTTATTTGCCAAGGATAAGATCTTAAAATCAATTGGAATTATTTCAATTCCGTTTGGAGCTTTCGGTTCACTTCTAACTTTACCCTTTATTGCAATCGAAGCATGTTCTCTAATCTTTTCTACTTCGGAGGTAAGCGAATCGGAATATTCGTTTTTCTTTAAAATAATCTGAATGGTCCCAAATCTATCGTTTATCGTAAGAAACTTTATGTTACTATGTTCTCGTATCGAAGAGATCCACCCTACAATTATTACTTCCTTACTATCCATTGAATTATCAATATCTTTGGAATAGTGTGTTCGTTTCCAAGTCTGTGGGTTTGGGCTGTGCAAATTGATGAACCTCGATAATTTGAACTTTAATGAACAGGTTAATTTAACCTTTTAACGCAAATGTGCGAATTATTATGACAAGGTATCTTCCGCTTAGAAAACCGCTCATGTTCACGGTAGAGACCTATTACATGGATTTCGAGTCTACGAGCGAACAACTACAATATCCATTACCGAAGTGAGTCGTATGAGAAATCAAATCAAATTTTCGTCCAAGTGAGATAATATAGGATATATGATGAGGAGGCAGCAATGAGTTACTTGCTTCTTGATCGTGTTCCTAATCGGAACTTACAAAAGCATTAATAACATTGTCAAATAATTTGTGTGAAATGGAAAAACATTCATTATTATCGCTTTTTTCTTCAAATCCGGATAAATATTATAAAGTCTCATTATTTGATGAAAAAGGATTCAAGAGGCAAGGTTGCAAGTTATGTGGAAAATTCTTTTGGGCCATTAATGATAGGGAATCTTGTCCTGAACATGATAACTATAGCTTTATAGGAGATCCGCCAACATCAAAAAGATTAGACTTTGTAAATACTTGGAAGGAACTTAGTAGTTTCTTTCGAAAAAATGATCATGAAATAATTCAAAGATATCCTGTGGTATGTCGTTGGAGGGAGGACCTGTATTATACAATTGCATCCATTGTGGACTTTCAGAGAATAATGAATGGAAAAATCGTGTTTGAAATTCCTAAAAATCCTCTTGTCGTTCCTCAAATGTGTCTCAGATTTAATGATATTGAAAACGTTGGACTCACTGGTAGACATTATACTAGCTTTTGTATGGTAGGTCAGACATGTAACGCAGATGCTCCCGGTGGTTATTGGAAGGACAAGTGTATTGAGCTAGATCATTCGCTGCTTACAGACGTTCTAGGAATAAGATCTGAAGAAATTACATATGTTGAGGATGTCTGGATGGGAGCGGGGGCATTTGGTTATTCGTTGGAATATTATGTCCGAGGATTAGAACTTGGAAATGCTGTTTTTACTGAATTTGAAGGTGATGAAAGTAACTATAGAACACTTGATAACAAGATAATAGATATGGGAGCAGGACTTGAACGCTTGTCATGGGTTACTTTAGGGACTCCTACAAGTTACGATGCGACCTTCGGTCCAATATTCAAGAAACTTGTAGATTTAATTGGTATCGATATTGATTCAAGTTCAGAATTTCTATCTCGATACTATAGAAAGCTTTCTGAGAAATATGCAAATCATGAAAATGATCCAAGACTCTTGAAGGCCAATATTGCTAATGAACTAGGTTTGTCGTATGATGATTTGGAAAAAATTGTCCTGCCGTTTGAAACACTATCAATTATAGCTGATCATACTCGGACATTGTTATTTGCAATTTCTGATGGTTCGCTGCCATCTAATGTAGGAGGAGGCTACAATCTTAGAATAATATTAAGAAGAACACTTGCGCTCCTTGCACGTCTTGGTTGGAAACTCGACTTGCAAGATATAATGGACTTACATATCAAGTATCTAGAACCTATGTATCCTGAACTAAGAGAACACAAAAATGATGTTAGGACAATTATGCAGATTGAATCTGACAGGTATTCTTCGTCAAAGGAAAGAATGTATTCTATTGCTGGTTCCATTCTAGCATCCAAGAAGAAACCAAGTGTTGAAGACCTGGTAAGGATGTACGAATCAGATGGTATTACACCCGATCTTTTACTTGAAACAAAAGTCATAGAAAAAATCCCTCCTGATTTTTATGTAAAGTTGGCAGAGCTTCATACTACACATGAATCCACCCCGATACCCGTTATCGAAACTGTAGATAACATCAAACCTACTAGGTTATTGTATTATGAGGATGAATCCATCAGAGAATTTGATGCAAAAATTCTCAAGATAATTAAAGGCAAGTTCTTGATTTTAGACAAGACTGCATTTTACCCCAGGGGAGGAGGACAGGAGCCTGATTTCGGTACTATTGAAGGGATCAAAGTAACAGATGTCATAAAACAAAAAGATCTAGTTCTACACAAATTGCAATCTTCATCCAAGGATTTTCAAGATAATAAAATAGTTCATGGAATTGTTGATAATGTAAGGAGACAATCAATAACCAAAAATCATAGTGCAACACACATATTGAATTCTTCTGCAAGAACCAATCTTGGTTCTTGGGTATGGCAGAATTCTGCATTCAAGGACGAACATTATGCAAGGTTAGACATCACTCATCACTCAGCTCTTACCAAACAAGAAATCAAACAAATAGAAAAGACGGCCAATGAAGTTGTTCAAAGAAATTTACCAATTAATATTAATGTATTTGAAAGATCGAACGCTGAAGAGAAATATACGTTCAGGATTTATCAGGGAGGAGCAGTTCCTTCAAACCAGGTAAGGATAGTGAACATAAATGGATGGGATGTTGAAGCATGTGGTGGAACTCATGTGAATAAGACAGGAGATATTGGTCTGATAAAGATTCTAAAAACTGAAAGAATTCAAGATGGAGTCGTAAGACTTGAGTTTGTTTCTGGGAATAACGCGTTACAGTATGTTCAGTCTCAGGATTCCCAATTGTTACATATTGCCCAATCTCTGGGATCAAGTAGAGAGAAGGTAATTGAATCATTTGATAAAGTAACGATGGAAAATGAGCAAATGAAGAGAAAATTTAGGATGCTTATTAACAAGTTTTCAGACAATATGGCCACAACAGTTACCCAACAAGCGACTAAATCCAAATCAGGTTCAAGAGTTTATGGCACTTACGATGATGAGATGGGGGATGATTACTACATTGCATTAGGAGAAAAAAGCATCAACATTGATCCTTTTTTGATATTTGTTGCTCTTGTTCAGGATCATGAACGCATAAAAGTTATAGTTTTTGTTGGAGAGGAATCAAGAAAAATCACAAAAGCATCTAGAATAGCAAAGGAAATTTCTTTGAAACTTGGAGGTACTGGGGGCGGAGGTACAGATAAATTTGCCCAGGGCGGTGGTAAGGACAAGAGTAAGATTGATGAATGCTTGAAGAATCTTGAGAATTTGATTACAAATATAGACTCTAGTGAAAAAAATGGTTGATTCAGTTGAAAAATCGCCCAATGTAGAACTTGAATGGGCTAGAATTGAAGAAAAATGGAGAAAAAGATGGACGGATGATAAAATTTTTGAAACCGATCCTCAATTGCATAAAAAGAAGTATTTTTTAACTGTGGCTTATCCTTACCCAAATTCTCCACAGCATGTAGGACATGGACGAACATATACCTTGGCTGATGTTCATGCTAGGTATAAGCGCATGAACAATTATAATGTATTGTTTCCGATGGGTTTCCACTATACAGGAACACCTATTGTGTCGATGTCTCAGAGAATCAAATCTAATGACTTGGAACTCATTGAAACGTTCCAGCAAATATACAAAATTCCTGATAATATAATATCAAGTCTTGTAGAACCTAAGAAAATAGCCAGCTACTTTCATCAAGAAATTAAGCAAGGAATGAATGAAATGGGCTACTCTATAGATTGGAGGCGAGAGTTTACGACCATAGATAAGGGCTACTCGAAATTCATCTCGTGGCAATTTAGAAACCTCAAAAAGAATGGCTTGATAGTTCAGGGATCTCATCCTGTAGGATGGTGCCCTCAAGATCAAAATCCTGTAAGTCAACACGATACTGTCGGTGATATTGAACCTGAACTTATCGAATATGTTCTTGTGAAATTCAAATTTGAAGACCAATACGTTGTTCCAACTGCTACATTAAGACCTGAAACTATTTTTGGTGTGACAAATCTATGGATTAATCCCGATATAAAATATGTGGTTGCTCAAGTAAATAATGAAAAATGGATTATTACAAAAGAAGCTGCAAGAAAACTTGAATTTTTAAATGCTACTGTTAAGTTGGTTTCAGAGATTGATGGTTCTGATTTAATCGGCAAATCTGTATTTGATGAGAAAAGGAAAAAGCAGGTACCAATATTTCCTGCGTCATTTGTTGATCCCAATAATGGAACTGGAATTGTTATGTCTGTTCCAGCTCATGCGCCTTATGATTATCAGGCTCTGATGGATTTAAGGAAGGACGTTAAGATGCTAAGCAAATATAACATTAATGCTAATGTTGTGCCTCTTAAAATAATCCATACTGATGCGTTTCCCTCAAATGAATCATTGCCTGCTGAAACCATTGTTGCTAGTTATGATATCAAAGATCAGAATGATCCTAAATTAGAAGATGCCACTAACAAGCTTTATTCGGAGGAATTTCACAATGGTAAACTTTTACCCAACATAGACGAGATAGGAAATTTGAACGTAACAGAGGCTCGAGACACAATCAGAACAAAAATAATCAGTCAAGGGATTGGAACTACCATGTACGAATTGAAAAATTCAGTAAAATGTAGATGCGGTACTACTTGTGTTGTCAAACTACTAACAAACCAATGGTTTATCAACTATGGAAATGAAAACTGGAAAAAAATGGCATACGAGCTAATTAACAGCATGGAAATACTCCCTGAGGAAATAAGACAAGAATTTACAAATGTGATAGATTGGCTGAAGGAAAGGGCATGCGCAAGAAAAAGCGGGCTTGGAACAAAACTTCCATGGGACGATGAATGGATAATTGAGAGTTTGGCTGATTCTGTTATCTATATGGCTTATTATCTGTTGTCAAGATATATTAGCAATAATCAGGAATTACAAAAAGATGAAGATAAGATATTAGCAGACAATTTGAATGATAATTTCTTTGATTATGTTCTCCTAGGAAAGAATAATCGAGATACAGTAGCTATGGAATCAAAGATATCCAATCAGTTACTTGAAAAAATTAGAAATGAATTTGAGTATTTTTATCCAGTAGATTCCAGGCATTCGGGCAGGGACCTGGTACCTAATCACCTTGCATTTTTCATATTCAATCACGCGGCAATATTTCCCAAGAATAAATGGCCTAAACAAATTGTTGTGAATGGTTCGGTACTAATGGAAGGTAAAAAGATGTCTAAATCCCTCGGCAATATCATACCATTACGTCATGCCATAGAAGAATATGGTGCAGATTCTATTCGCCTTACCATGCTGGCGTCCGCAGAGATATTACAGGATTCTGACTTTTCGTTTGATTTAGTAAAAGGAATTAGAGCCAAATTATTTGATATCTATAGAAACATAAATACAAATTTGAAAATTTTCAAAGCCCAGAATAGTTTGGATGAAGACTTTGAAGATGTTTGGATATCAAGCAGATTGCAAAGTATTATTACGGATACGACTGCGGCTATTGAAAAATTTAGAATAAGGGAAGCCTTGCATACCATATTGTACTTGATGGACAATGATCTAGAGTGGTATGAAAAAAGAAAGCTTGCAAGAAATAAATCAATATTCAATAATTATTTGAAAGAATTCTATGAGACACGAATAAAATTATTGTCACCATTTGCACCATATTTCTGTGAAGAAGTTTGGGAGCTCATAGGCAATGATTCGTATATCAGTAAAGCTCAATGGCCAGAGATCGATCGAACTAAAATATCAATAAAATCCGAGGATAATGAAAAACTCATCCAAAATATCATTTTTGATATACAGAAAATAACAAAGGTTACCAAGATGGTTCCGAAAAAGATTTCAATTTATACTGCCTCGAGTCTCAAATGCATGTTATATAGAAAAATACTGGACAGAATACAAAGACAAGTAACGCCCAATTTTGGACAAATCATGAAGGAATTTATTAACGATAATGAAGTCAAGGATCTTGTTAAACGCAACCCTGATTTGGTAAGGAAAATCATAGATGATATTTTATCGGAATCAGAGAATGTTAGAGAGAGAAGAATGAAAATGGATTCCTTCGATGAGAAAATGCCGCTAGATGATGGGAAATCATTGTTAGTTAGTGAAGTGGGAAATAATCAACTTGAAGTACATATTTACTCCGAGGACGATAACGAAAAATATGATCCAAAACAAAAGTCAAAATTTGCAAGACCTTACAAACCAGCCATATATATTGAATAAGCAATTCCAGAAAATCAGATATGTCAAGTAATTATACACTCGTATGTTCTAGGCAAGATCTCGCCAGTAGCACTATATCTAATTGTTTGATTGAAAAATATGGATTCATTGAGATTCCGGAAGAAAAGTCTACATTTTCCTCACCTGATCATCAAGGTGTTGTCTTGCACATTTCTGAAAATAATTTATTATATCTTGACAATCTTGACGAAACATATCCCAATACATCATGCTATATCTTTTTATCTCAACATAGGTCTCAAGCCAATGTTCCTGCGTTAACATGTCATTCTACAGGGAATTTTGGCCATAATAATTTTGGAGGCAAAGAGAGAGAACTAGGAATATGTTATCCTTGGATGCAGAAACAATATCTAATTGAACTGAATAAGAAAAAGGATACCGTTCCCAACTATAATATTATTATTGAATCCACACATCATGGCCCCACATCATTAAAAAAACCAATACTCTTTGTTGAAATAGGATCAACAAGAGAACAATGGACAGACAAAAATGCAGCAAATACAGTATGCGATTCATTGTTTTCTGTGCTTAATAAAAAACAGGGAGTATGCGAAAAGGTTGCAGTAGGACTAGGAGGAAATCATTATCCCACAAAATTTAACAAGATATTGTTGGAATCAGAATATGGTCTAGGTTCGATAGCAGCAAAACATGATTTACCACATTTGGATAATTCTCTTATAGTTCAAATGATACAAAGAAATATTGAAAAAGTAACTTGTGTTATTATTGATGCAAAGGGACTGGGGAAAGAGAAATCCAGAATTCTAACTGTATTAGATGAAGTTGGAATTGAAATAGTAAAAATTTAGTTTTGATAAATATGCAATAGTTTTTTAAGACTGTTTAGCCTATCAAATGTGATCATGTCATTTAAACGAAATATTGGTAAGAAAACACGTAAAGGTCGTCTTGATAGGCAAGCTGTTTATGATCTTGTTTCTGATGTTCCTTCCGGCAAGGTTATAACTTATGGCCAATTGGCGACACTACTCGGTAATTCCCATGCCGCGCGCGGAATAGGAAAAGTCCTAAATCAGAATCCACGACCAATTATAGTGCCTTGCCACAGAGTTGTCTGTTCAGACGGACATGTTGGAGGATACATGTATGGAAAGGACAGAAAAATATCATTGTTACTAAAAGAAGGGATTCCTATCGATGATGATAGAATAAAGGATTTTGAAAAATATAGGATTTAGATCCGGTTTTTACTTGTGCATTTTTGCCTGCTTGGCCAGGTCTCGCAAGTGTGAAAGAGATCTGACATTGCCACCTCTAATCTTTTTATAGAGTGCCCAGAAAGTTTCTCGATTAATTTCATTCCTCGCCTTTAGTATTTTTAAATGGCGTCTCATGGCCTTTGTTCTCTTGACGTAAACCTCCTTCTTTCCTACTCTGGCAGTTTTCTTACCCTTTTTTGAACCTGCAGAAGTTCCATGCTTCCTACGCGTCTTTAATTTTTTTTCTGCTCTTGATCTAGAAATACCTCTTACTTTAACTGTCCAGATAGTACCGTTCTTGATTAAGGATCGCATGTCCTCTCGTGTAATTGCGTCTGCTATATCGTCAAGCTTATCTGGTTCAAATCTTACCCTATTTGAGCCGACACCCAATACCCTTGCTATTAACTCCCTCTTTTTACCTAAATTTACTACCATTATGCTTTAGTCCCTTTTTTTCCTGTATTTTTGCTCTTGGCGCTTGTTGCTTTTGGTTCCTTCTTTGGTTTTTCGATCTTTTCTGTTGGTGTTGCTGTTGTTGGTTCTATCTTTGGTTTTGTCTCGGCCTTTTTAGGTAGTTTCTTTATGGCCTCAATCTTTCCCGGATTCAAAATCTTCATTTTTAGCTTTGTTGCTTCAGTGACAATTTCTATTCGTTTTTTGTTTCCGACAGTATGTGCTATTCTAACCGCATCAATTTTTGGATCTATTTTTGATAAATCCTTAACATTAAAAACCAAAATATCGTTATAACCGGAAGGATGTAAGCCTCTTGATTTTCTAGGTCCTTTGTACCCTACCTTAGCCAAAGGTGGAACACCAGATACCTGCTTTCTCATTTTGTTATCTTTTCCTTTAGGTCTTCTCCAATTGGGCGCAAGTCTATCATATCTCCAGCTTTCTTGCCTAACAAACTCGGGTCTTTTGTCTGCTATTTTCTTTCTGAGTTGCAGGAGTTCCTTATTAATAACCATAGAACTATTGTCAAGACCCTATTTTTTAAATAAAAATGTTTCTAGGTACATGCGACTTGCGAATCGATTCATAATTGGCCTTGAAGGACCTTACTACTTGTATATTTCCTCACCTTCACCCATCCAGTGAAAAAAGGTGTGTCTGAACATAATTCCTACTCGATATAAACACGAATAATCTAATAATCTGATACTGTCATATCCTTTGAGGCACATAACTTACCAATATTTGACCGAATTTCACACAGGAGAATTAGCACCATACAGTGGTTCTTTCAAATTGCTTAGGCACAACTTTAGATTTCTAAAACGTCTCAGAAGAATCAGTTGCTCAATAAAGTCAACCGAACGTAGGGTTCCTCTCTCTAAAGGTGATCCTTTCCCACCTTGCAGATGTTGTCATACAGATGTAATCTGGAACGGATAAATCGATAGAGTTCAACAGCTTATTTGAAGTCTATTGGACGATATTTATGAAACCGTATTTTTCTCTTATTGTTCTCTGAATCGACATATTGTAGTCGAATATTCGTTTTGAATATTCCTCCAGGATTTCCTTCATAGGTTCGGGGGTTTTATCCGTATAGAATCCGGGGCAATCACCAGTCAATTGAAAAGACGCATGTACCACTGGCTTTCCATTACTAGACTCCATCCATGAAGAAAACGGATAAAGCCAGCAGACTCCTGGTTTGTCTGGGTGTATCTCGCAACTTCCACAATTATCTAAGAATCTGCATGGTAAGGGCTTCCCATCTTGTTGCTCACTTTCATTATCTTTTCTTTTTAACGATATCATACTGATGGTTGTGATAACATTATTCATAGTCGATGTTTCATTCCAACTTGATACCCTAGTCTCCTTTTCGATAAATTTGGGTTCGGAATCATATCCCATTTTTTTTGAAATCAATGAAATATCGTCTTTAGTTAGGGGCAATCTTCCCTGTTTCTCGCAGCAATTATGACAGTCGGGCCAAAGACATCTCCATAGAACAAAAGTCTTATCTTTTGTTAGATAAGGGATATGAAAAACTACGCCATTTACAATAAATTGTGAATCAGAAACATCCTCACGCATTCCTAGATGAAGATCATATATTGATTGTTCAACTTTCCATTTGTTTGATAAATTATCCAGAGCCTTCTTTACTTGTAAATCTTCCAATACTGAGAATGATTATCGCAGGACCCAAGTTTAAATGTGCCTAAGAAACAATTGTCATTTGACCCATACAACATGCTTAAAATTCAAGATCCTGGTGACCCAAAAAAAGAATCAATTGATAAGGGCAAACATGCTTCATCAACACAAAACCGGAGAATGGTGTGGGAGAATATTATTTGGCCGCTGGTCTTAGATGTAAATCGTTCCTATTTTACATTGAAGGAATATCATTTTAAAAGGGATAAATTTTGCAACAATAGAAAGATTCAATCATCAAAAGTCGCCGGTGGTTTTGTATCGCTGCTAGTTAAAGGGATTCTCATAAGACAAAAAAGTATCTATTCAATTCATTATAGATTAATACCATATATGAGAAAGAAAGTAAATCTTGAATATGGCCAAGCGATAAGGGAAGCAAGTACTAAACGGTAACTGTCCGTTCCTTCAACGCTTTTCTAAATTGAAAAAATACTAGTTTATGTCATCTATATTTTATGGTCTGCAGTTTTCCGTTGTCAGCCGTTACAATTATCTTTTGAAAATCTAGATCCTCCTTTTCAGGAGTAACGAAAATTGAACTAAATGGTGCCATGGAATTATAAACTTGTTTTTTACCCGTATTGTTATCAAATGTAATTGTTACATCATGAATTTCTTGAGGATTATTGTTGTTTATTTTTATGCTTATGGTACTCAATGCTTCTCCAGTTTCATTTATCTCCACAGTTAACCCCGCCCTTGGAATAAATACCAATAATACGACGATTGCGACAATTGCAAAGCCTCCGTAAATGGCATATCGTGCTATTCTTATCCAGTCTCTTTTCTTTTTATCCTTGCGTTCATAGTGCCATTCGTCATCCCATCTTCCCAATTCTAACCAATTATATGTACTGAACAAAAACTATAAACATTTTATCTTTCTTAAAGGTCTGCATCCCAACAATTACTTGTTGAACTTTCTGTAAAATGCTATAATGTTGTTGCAGTTCTTGCATGTGTATTCTCCTTTTTCAACAAGTATCATTCCCTGACCTAAATCTTCATTGGGGTTTTCAAATTTGATGTCTGGAGAACCGTCATATTCCTTTCCGCAGGTATTACAATAATATTTCAGGAATCGCTCCTTTTCTAGCCTTCCTACGTTTGCCAAGAATAATTGTGGAATTCCAAGGTTTGCTTTGATTTCTTCTTCTTCTGTAATTTTTGCTAAAGCATATCCACCCGATCCCAGCAACTTCTTTTCTTCTAGATCTTCATTTTCACTCATAGATACTAATGTGATATACCTTAATTTTAATAATACAAACTGCAACTGTATTGTCTATTTTAGTTCCAGTCCAGTAAAGTTAATGAAAATTGAATTTATACTAATTACTAATGGCCTCTAAAAGTGATTCTGACCCATTGTTGGATAGAGTTGAGTTCAAGATTTTTGCTGCCCAACAGCATTTGATTAATCTACAAGATATCCAATCGAAACATGCAGATACACATGAGATTCATCCAGCAATTCAAATGGAAATGGAAATAGATTGCTTTCTTTCTCAAATTATAGGATCTTTAGATTGTCTATTGTTGTTAATTAACACAAAACTAGAGTTGGGAATTGCAGCTAAGAGAGTTGATTTGGCCACAATACAAAGTGCATTGAATGCCCGAACAAAAAATATCAGTTTACTTACAGACATGCATCAGGCATCATCTCATAATGGTTGGCTTTGGATCTTAAACGAATTTAGGAATCTGACGATGCAGAGACCATCCAAAGATGCTCAATATCTATTAATTGACCATTATGATACATTGACAAAAGATCATCAAGACGAGACAATTCGGCCATCAGATGAATTTATCAATAAGAATCTAATCCGTTATTTTCAACAAAGTTTACAGAGAGTAATGGAATTAGTCAACACAATTCGAGACAAAGAACCCATGCTAAAGTAGATATCGATAAATAAAAATGGTTTAACCCATATATATTAAAGCAGAATTTCAAGGTAGTAAGGGGATTTTTTTTCTTTCACTCTCCCTTGGTTATTGCCAGTTCAAACTGTTGAATTAGTATTGGTAAATAGTTTTATGTACATAAGTACACTATGAAAGCAAAAAGAATAACGTCTTTAACCAAAGCCAAAAGAACAGATGATGAAAAGGAAGAAGAAAGAAAAGCAAAGGCTGTCCGAGAAGCAGCAAATAGAGATGCAGATAACGAATCTCCTAACCCTAGAGAAGCAGCATTGAACAGGAAACGAAACACCTTAAACGACCAGAATGCTAACTCGAATCAACAAGAAACATATAGACAGTCTGTCTAATTTTTCAATTTATTACTTATTAATTCACTGCGTTATTATGATCAAAAAATTTACTAACTCAGATAATAAAATAATTAACTCATTTTGTAACATTTTGTTTGTCGTAGTTTTAAACCTTATATCAACCAAAATGATATTTGGTGTCATGGGAAAATTTCATACCGGCCAATACGTACCTTCTACAGGCCCGTATCATTTTGCAGGACATATGGAAAACAGCGCATGTCAGCCCACAGGAGACGAAAAAATAATAGAAATAGTCGCTGGAGAAACCTTTCCAACTTGCAGACACTGCAAAACTGGTGCTTTTTGGGAAATTAAACTATAAACATCAAAACAAATCACAAATATTGAATTAGTTTCTACTCTCGATAAAACAACCTCCCATCAGATTTGATCTATTTTATAGTATGTTGGCCATTGCCTTACAAGTGGCGACAAGTGCCAAGAACACGTACGTGGCTGGTGGGCTTTTAACAAATTAGCCCATCAGTTTTAAGTTTTTAATATTTTATTGTTCATTAGTTAAGAAGAATGACAAAGACCCTTTACCTATTGCAGTCGCACAAGTTCAGCAATGAGAACATTCAAGTAACCTTAGCATGTCCAAAATGCGAAGAGATTTTCAAAAAAGAATTCCCTTTAGATCTCGAAGGACAGATAACAGAATTCAAATGTCCGGTATGTAATTCTGCTAGCGAGGCTGATCTTCCCTCCAAGGGCATAGAGCAACAAGAGGAATTCGAAGGCGATCTCTACGAGGGGGGAGAGGACAATATTGAAGAAGAATTCGACGAGAGTTAGAGAAGTAAACAAACTGATTCTCTGATATTGCCTACATTATTAGTGTCAATTACCAGATTGACAAGTGGACTGGTGGGAAATTTTGTTCATCAAAGGACTTCATTGGACCCACCAGCCCACATTGGGCGATATTCTTAACCACAGGACGTTCTTCCATTAGCGATATCATTGAGTTTATGAACAAGAACAAATGAAACAATTGGATGAAATCAAATAATAGTTGCTATGTTTTAGAATCCTATTTTGAGTAAAGTCAAAACAGATGTACTAAAAAGAAATAGTTAATAACTTTACTTTTATATCAAATATTGAAAGTTTGGATCTTTTTTCATAATAGTCATCATATTTATTGCACTTGCTGCGGCTTCACTAATATCTATCTTGCAATATAGCGTGGTAAAAGAAATAATAACGCTCGAAGATTATGGTAAAGTTATAAACAAAACTTTGGACAACCAAAATGAAAATTTCTATTAACGAATTAATAAGAGATTACCCAAACACATGTTTTCAGGAAAACCAATTAAATTGAATAATTCATTCCGTTAGGTCGACTATCTTGCTATTATGTTATGTACATTAAAGGTATGTGATGTAACTCTGTGTTCACATTCTGTTCCTTCAGAAGGATTTAACTCATTGCCAGATACACAAGCAAAGAACAGATACACAAGCAAAGAACATATCGCCCTCTTGAATGGCACCAATTTCATGAATCTTGTCGAATACTAAGGGAATCATCAATGTTTTGTCCTCAGATTGTTTGAGCAACTTTTGTGCATCTACAGTCCTTAACTGAATCTAAGATTATACTATTCCTATTTTACTGATTTGATATAAGATCCAATTTAGAATCCTTGAATTCTATTTAGTCAGTTTTAATTGTGATTATACAATTAACAATGTGAATATTGAGCAAGTTAAACTCACTCTAATTATCTAGTTCGTATGTCCATGATTCTTGATTACTATAAGCAATTGAAAAAATTCGAAAATGCTATTAACGTGCCTCAACTTACTATGAAAATTGGCAGGACTTTGGCCAACCGTACTACTCGCTGTGCTAGTTTGGGGAGTTGGACATTTTTACTTAGGTCTTGTACAACGTGGAATAATTATCCTCATTATTGGGGTATTGCTTGCATTTGTATTACCATGGTTTATTCCAATTCCAATTAGTTGGATAATAATTATTGGTTATTGGGCTTGGCAAATTTGGGATGTCTATAAACACTATAAAAAATTGAATTGAAGTATCAAATTACTGAGTAATAGCGTCCGTTGATTAGGACTTCTTTTTTATTGCCAAAAAGAAAAATGCTAAAACTGCTAAACATGTTGATGGAACTACCAAGTCAGTAAATGCGTTATCCAATCCGTAGAAATGTTCTAAACTTTCATAAACTAAAAAGTTACCAAACAATAAGAATGCAATAGCAGCGTAAATCAACTTCTTCAATCCAGTCTTATAGTACGAATAAATGGAGAGCGCAACCAAAAGTGCTGACAATATCGAACCTGCAATATAAAGCAGCAACTCTACTATTTCTAGCCGAATTTGCTGAATCAAAAGGTCCAACATTTGCATCTATAAGTCAATATGTGATCATAAATATGTTTAAGCGCGGGAAAAAGCGTGACTTCTTACAAGAATTAAAACGACTGGAGTTAGAGAACGATAGAAGAATTTTTCTGGCTTGTGTTTTTAATGAAAGGTTTATCGATTGTATTTTTCTTCTAAATCATCAATACGACTAGTTAGTTTAGCGAAATCTTTTTGCAGGTCTCCTGTTAGTTTTATCACAAGTGCCTTCGTAGTCAAATTATTAATCATGTTTGAAACCAGCAATTTTTCCAATGGCTCTCTTACTAGTGGTAAATATGCAGCACATAATTCCAATTGTTCTTGTATTATTTCTTGCAACCTATCATTTTCGCCATACGCTGAGTCGTATTCCCGACTTAACGCTTCGAAATCCTTTCGAAATTTATTCTGAAAGATGTTCAATATGTGAATTTAACGAATATCAAAGGTAAATAAATTGTTCATCACCCGTTTTGCAGCGGAAGGTCATATCACCTGATAACGCAGCAGAACTTCAAATAAAGTTCTGGTAAGTTAAAGGGAGTTTTAAGTCGGTGGTAAGATAGAGGTTTAGTTCAGGTTCTGTCAAGTCTGTGTCGGGTAACGACCTGTAAATAATCGTCGGTTAGACACTTGTATTGGAAATACTATATAAAAACGCACAAAATAGCATACGTCTAACGACCTGTCCAGATTGTTAGACATTGGTTGGTGCTTCTCTTCACCGGATAGGCACAGCCAATATGAGAACGACTCGGATTTATTCTATCAATACGATTCCACGAAATGAGAATCTAAAAACAATCTATAGAAATTCTATGTTAATTTTCGTCTTATACAAATTGAATTGTAAGATAATTTTTGTCTCTCAATGACATCAAAAATGGTATTATCAAATTTTGTTGTCCAATCAAATGTTCAAATTAATTTACAGCGCAAAACTCCATGAATAACCTCAAATTATATTCGTAAATTTTCTTAGTTACATCGGATTTGATAGAGTTTACAAAGTTAAAATATACATCTTGATCTTGCTGAACTAACATGGACCACTCTACCAAATAAGACTATAAGGCAACTAATCTAAATATACGGTGGTTAAAAAAAAGATATCGATAAATATCCGTTCGAAAGTTTTTACTTGTAGCTCGTGAATTAGCCCGGTCGAATCTACACTATTGTGTCGATGCCGAATCTAGCGGTCAAACTCCACAGGAGGGCTATGGATTTCAGGCTCTGGATCTACACGAAAAGATACCTGGGGACAGCAGTTCGAATCTGCTCCGGGCTACTTTACTAAAAATACTAAGCTTGAGGTCCGAATTTGGTAAGGTATTCAGTTTCTTTGCCAAATCTCTTGAAATTTTCTATAAATAAATGTGCCAATCGTTTGGCTGCTATAACATATTGGTCCCTGTTAGACCAGGAATAACCGGGATCTAAAATTCTTGAAGGTATATCAGGGCATGAGAGAGGAATTTGTAGGTTGAAAATATTATCGTGTTTATATTGTACATTTTCAAGGTCACCGTTTATAGAAGCAGATACCATTGCTCTCGTGTATTTTAGATCCATTCTCCTACCAATTCCATATGGGCCACCAGTCCAACCAGTATTTATCAAATAGACACTAGTGTCGTATTTGGAGATCCGTTCTGCGAGCATTTTTGCATATTGAATTGGATGTAGTGGCATAAAGGGAGCTCCAAAACATTGGGAAAATGTCTCTTTAGGTTCAGTAATCCCTCTTTCCGTGCCAGCGAGCTTGCTAGTGTAACCAGAAATAAAATGATACATTGCCCCCTCCTTTGTTAATTTCGCAATTGGCGGCATCACACCAAAAGCATCAGCAGTCAGAAAAATGATGACTTTTGGGTGGGTGGCCACAGATGGGATTACTGCACCAGGAATAAATTCAAGGGGATAAACCACTCGTGTATTTTCTGTCAGGTAACTGTCCTCAAAATTAGGTTCCCGTGTTTGTTCATCAACAATTACGTTCTCCATCACAGAACCAAATTTTATTGCGTTCCAAATTTGTGGTTCATCTTTTTTCTTTAGATTAATGCATTTCGCATAGCATCCCCCTTCAAAATTAAAAATCCCTCTATCGGACCATCCGTGTTCGTCATCGCCTATTAGTCGCCTGTCCGGATCGGCTGACAATGTTGTTTTACCGGTACCTGATAATCCGAAAAATAAGGCAGTCTCCCCATTCTTACCCATATTGGCAGAACAATGCATGGGAAATATGCCTCTCTTAGGAAGGAGGAAGTTCATGACAGAAAACATTGCCTTCTTGATTTCTCCAGCATAAGATGTGTATCCTATCAGGACCATTTTCTTGGAGAAATTCATGATTATGAATGTGCCACTTTTGGTTCCATCAATTTCAGGCAGAGAGGCAAAATCATTGACAAAGAACAGAGTAAATTCAGGTTTATGGTTGTCAAGTTCTTCAGGTGTAGGACGAATAAAGATCTGGGATGCAAATATGTTATGCCATGCATTATCAGTGAAAACCCTAATAGGAATGCGATTATTGGGATCTGCTCCTACAAACCCATCAAAAATAAAAAAATCTTTACCAGATACATGCTGCTTCATCCTTTCAAATATCTGATTAAACTTTTCCGTTGGGATGGGATGGTTTACTTTTCCCCAGTCAACAAGGTCATGTGTTATTTCATCATCTACAATAAATTTATCATCAGGGGAACGACCAGTAAATTTACCAGTCTTTACTGATAATGCACCAGAGTTTGATAATAATCCTTCATTTCTTTGAATTGCGATTTCAATTAGAGTTGCTATTGGCAGATTTCTCTCAATTTTTCCAAAATCAATATTCATCTTCTCAAGTTGCAGAAGATAGCTCTTCGGATGACCATTATCTTCGTCACTCATTGATACGATGTTAGGTCCACAAAGGGTATTTAATTTATTTCATGTTGCTTATCGCAAAGATGAACTGAAAAGTCCATTATAAGACAGTACAAATGATTGGTGCAAATCACATGATAATGCACCAATCAATTGCGTTGTTACGCCTATCTCCAAAATAGACGATATATGTTATCGTTCTGCCATGGTGTTTAAACTTTATGAAAATAATTCACCGTGACAAATTTACAAATATGGCAGGAACCTCCAATTTTTGAACCCTAAAAGAGCAAAATGGCTCTGGTGTAAGGGTCTGGGCTCCAGGTCAAAAAAAGTATCGCAAGCCTATCAATAGCCCCTAATGCAAAAAAATCATCGTCAGACGGAACAAGTGAAATGTCTTATTTGGGCTGTAAAAGTTGATTTATTCTAGTACTCTCTCTTGAACAAGACACCTGCGCAAGTTAAGTAATTAGTTGTATTGTAAATTCGAGGAGGTCATTGTTTCCAAACTCTCAAAACTTGTAATTAATTTACAACGTTACTAGTAAATAGGCATTATTATAGATCCTCTCACGACTATTTATCATAAGATACAACTTTAATTTAATAGTATCGTTACTACTTATTGAAATAATATAGCTAATGTAGAATTTTATTTATTGAATCATGATTCCTATTGTATTGGAGACAAAACAATTTCAAGTTACTCGCTAATTTCCCTTCAAATACATGCCTAAGTAATTAAGATATTAATTTAGTTGATAACAGTTGTTATGTAATACCCAAGTTTTGTATTTTCTAGAATAATAGGATGATCCGTTGTCTTCTTCGCTGAGCTGACGATAATTATGATTTTCCTGTCTTTCTAATATTCGCAGAAGTTTGAGCACGGCCCTATCTTCTACCAAATATTTCATAATTCTCTCTACTTCTCTATCCATCTATTTTCTATACCTATTGCAAGTGATAATTCAGCTATTACTTATATATGGTAACCAACATTCTTAATATAAAATTCCACGTAATTATTTAAAAGAAAATTAAGTAAAGGAAAAGATGAATAAGAAAACTCTTCTCAATTTGTCGGGTATTTAAGTCTCAAGATGTAATGAGAGGGTATCTGAGTAATAGACTTTAAATTTTCATAATTCGTAAAACAATAGATATAAATTGACTTTTCAGAGTAGAATTCATGTGAACTCTTTTTTAGAGCCATCCACAATTGGCCGATTATCTCATGGTTATTTTCAATTGTCTCTAGTAATTCCGCTCTTATTTTTGGTTGTTTTTAGCTTTCTTAGTGTAAATTCGCAAGCACAAACGACTGCAATTGACGATACATTATTGCCTAAATTGTTTGACAGGGTGAAGAATTCAGTTGTGCAGATAACAGTGTCTAATCAGGATCCGCGTTCTTCGGCACTTGGTTCGGGTTTTGTTTTTGATACAGCTGGTCATATCATTACAAATGACCATGTGGTTCGCAGTAGATCTCTTAATGATACTAATACGAATAATGTTACAGTCACATTTCTAGATGAAAGGTCATTTAAGGCAAAAATAGTTGGTAGCGACCCGTTCTCTGATTTGGCCGTCTTACAAATCGAGGACCCAAAAAATCAAACAATGATACCGCTGGTCCTTAGCAATTCTTCAGATGTTAAGATAGGAGAGCATGTGATTGCCATAGGTAACCCATTTGGACTTTCTGGTTCGATGACAGAGGGTATAGTTAGTGGGTTAGGAAGAGTCATCCCATCTCAAAATCCAGGAGGTCCACCTGGACCAGAGATAATGCCTGATGAAGGTGCAACACTCGTACCGCCAACTTCGTTTTCTATACCTGAAATAATACAGACAGATGCTGCTATAAATCCCGGAAATTCCGGAGGACCATTACTCAATTTGAGAGGTCAAGTGATTGGGATTAATAGTGCCATATTCTCAGTAACCGGTGAATATTCTGGCGTGGGATTTGCCATACCAGCAAGCACACTACAAAGAGTAGTCCCAATTTTGATATCAGAACATACTTACAAGCACCCATGGATTGGAATTTCAGGAGTTGATGTAAATGAACAGATTGCCTCGGTCATGAAATTAAATTCGACTAAGGGATTTCTTGTGATTGATACCAGTCCAGGGGGACCAGCATCTAAAGCTGGAATCCAAGGAGGAGATAGGTTGGTCGATATAAATGGAAGAAAGACAAATTTATTTGGAGATGTAATTGTCAAGATTGATAATCAAAATGTTTCCAAAATAGATGACATATTAGTATACTTGGAACAAGAAAAGAAGGTAGGCCAAGGTGTAAATTTGACCATAATAAGAGATGGCAAACTCCAAACAATAAATGTAGTATTAGCCGAAAGACCGTTAAGACTCAATGAGGAACCTTTGTGGTTGGGTATTGACGGGATTGATATGGATGAGGATATTGCTTCTGAACTAAAAGTTAATCAGAGTACTGGTATCTTAATAGTCGGAATTATTTCGGATGGACCGGCAGACAAAGCAGGACTTGAGGGTGGTTACAGGATTACAGAAATCAATGGAACACAAGTAGAATTGGGTGGAGATATCATTATTTCTGCAGACAATCAGCCCCTAGAAAATTTGAGAGACATGTCAACTTATATAGCAAACAATAAGATCGAGGGAGACACGATTACTCTTGGTGTCCTTCGAGAAGGAAAACCGCTAGAAATTCAAGTTACTTTAGAAAATAGACCTGCGGATGCAGAACAGTAGTTGTTGATAGTATAGAGTATCGTAATCAATCTGAACAAGCAAGCAACTGGCAACTAAGAATTTGTGAATTCCTTAAAACCATTCTTAATGTCTGAATTTGTCTTACGCAAGAGTTCGATGAATTTGTTGTCTTTAACAAGAGTTTCCTTCATGTGGCTTTCTAACTCATAGTATGCGACGTCTGAATCTCCAGATTCTGATTTTGGAGTGTTCGATAGAATATTTGAATCAGAGTACATTGTAAGAATCCTAAAAGCCAGCAGCTTTGCATTCAATTCTAATTCGAAAAGTACGTGGTTCATCAGTTTGTTTTTATGTTCCTCATTAGAGTTCTGTGTGTCTTCCAGCCAGTTCAAGGTAATCCTACAACACTGCCTGAGATATTGAGTGATAAGGGAGAAAAATCTCCCCGTGCTGGAGGATATTGTATCAACCTCAAAATACTGATACAATAGAGTTCCCAGAATAGGATCATCATTATACTTTTTCAAAAGACTCGGAGGATATGTTCTGGTCTCAGTAAGGACATAGAATAACCCAATACTAGTTAATTGATACTTTCTCATTCCTCTTAATATTAGTCCCTTTTTTTCTGAAAGAAGTTTGAGGCCCAGTAATCTTGACATGGCTGAGCTATCACCAATCTGGTTCCTGTCTCTTAATTTTAGATATGATCCAATTTGTGCAGAAAGATCTACATTGTTTATGACCTTGAATAGAATTGACTTTTCCTCACTTCCAACGTCTTTATTTTCGTAATCGTATAGTATGGAAAAGTAGTTAGTGTAATCCATTTTGTTTGTGCAGTATTAGGATAACCAAATTAATTGGATTTAAGTTCTTCATTTATGACGTAACTTCAGGATTTCAAATCCTCTCATCTTTGGCCCAAAATTAGATCGATTTCATATTGAAAAGTGGCATAATACTACATTTAAAAAGCTCTCCATTTGTCTAAGTCGTAGGGGCCATCGTCTAGCTTGGTCAAGGATACCAACTCGACCGATTTGATTCATTTCGTCGAGGTATTAGCCTGGGGCGCTGGCGGTCGTGGGTTCAAATCCCACTGGCCCCATAAACTAAGTGGGTTCATATAAGTGAAATCGGTATTTTACTGGATAATGAAAGGAGGCTTAATCTGATGCCAATGAAACCGACTACAACCATTGGTAAAATTCAGGCAATCCCTAATACAAAGAATATGAAAATAATGCACGCGTTTGTTGAATTTATGAAAAAGAACGGTTCTTCAGAACACCATCAAAACAACAATTTAAAAGTTGCAATTAGCTTTGCCAATTTTCTTGGAAAAAAGAATTCGTTTTATGATATTCAAAAGAAAGAACAGGTTTAGGTATTTGATACCCTAATTAGAAAATTAGTATTGTACGCCAACTATGAATTGCGGTCCTAAAATAGAAACAAAAACGAGTAAATATCTATGAAGTAATTTATTAGAGAAATAAGATGCTATTAAATGCTCCAGGATATCAAAAACATTGGAGATTTAGCAATTACGTTAGTAACAGATAATAGGATCACAATCCAATTTAGATAAAGACGAAGTGATGAGTTACAGTGGATCAAGCGAGTTTACACAAACAGGAATGTACTGTCTTGTAATACTGGGAATCATGTTATTAGGTGAAAGCTCAATAACATACGGGCAATCGGATTCGATCAACGAAGCCCCTGTTATACAAGTTACTTTACCAATCGCAGGTGAAATAAATCAAACTGTACTGATAAATGCATCGATATCAGATCCAGATGGAAATACGACGTCGATCATATGGAACCAAGAAAGTGAGCCTCCTGCAGTGAACATGAATATATCAAATGACCGGCAGTCAATGTCGTTTGTTCCTAGGCAGAACACTACTTATGTGTTCAGCATAGAAGCTATCGATAATAATGGTTCAGCTGTCTTGAAACCGGTTAGTGTGGAGGTTGGGGATCAGTAACAACCTCAAAAGCTTCCAATGCGGTTAAATGCGAGACAATGGTAGCGCATCAAAACTACAATCTTAATCGTTATAGTTACATTCCCTCTATGACAGAATATATGACAGAAACAGGGCAGTTGGTTTGGTAAAGAAGTAAAATTAATTATATATAACTTTGTTACTGGTTTTACTATCGTCTATGTTCTCTGCGGAAACCGCTCCGACACAAACAGATTGATAGATCAAATTTTTGGCATTCGGAAGTGTACACTCTCAAGAAATATTTGGCCCGTTTGTCATATTTAATGAAGCTGCCGATCTTTTTAGAATTTGATGTATAAATAGGTATAAGGAAAGTGTGGCGATAATAATAATCGCCGTTATTATCATGATGCCGATATAATTTTCAAAATTGAACGAAAATCCTTCTATGTTCAGGTCTTCTGACGTAACACTATTTGTAAAATTTTCTGTGCTTGCTAATCCAACAATACTTTGCAAGAATAACAAAATGAGTAATCCTTATAGTGCATCTGATTCTTTGTCTTATTGCTATCGGACTAGCAAAGCCGGGATGGTTATATTACCTAAAATTTTCCTCGTGTCGCTCCCGAAAGACTTTATCCACGAACCTACATTATTCCTTTTCAAGAGGACTAAATCGTAACTCCCTTCTTTAATCTCCTTAACAGTTTCGTCTGTTGTATCGCCTGTTCTAAACTTGTAAGAGATCTTGTTTTTGCATCCAGCTTCTCTACACTTCTCTATTTTTTCTTCCATGGCCTCTATTATTTGTCCTTTCACATCCTGTTTCAGGTCTTTATTCTGAATCTCATTTTGAATGATACGACCTTCTACTGAAACATCCCCTGTATTTTTGATATTTTCTAATACTCTTAAAATAAGAAGTTCAGCTCCTGAGTAATTAGACAACGATACTGCATAATTTAGCATATCATTAGATTCTTTTTTTCCTTGGTCGGCGACCAAAATTTTTCTAAAAGAAGGAATGTTCTCCTTTGAAATCGAAGATGTATGATCGGTAGATCTAGAATTTGTTTCTAATGTAAATTTATCCTGATTATTATACGAGTAGTTACTTTCCATATTAATTCATCGTATTTATTAAATTTAAAGGTTATAATGTCCATTACCGTCCTCAGTTTTTACGATGCTGTACATTTATATTTGTGATACAATTTGGGCTCCGTATATTATATTATCAAATGGACATACATTTGTAGTCGAAACGTCAATTTGATTTACGATGACAGTACCATTTATTATTAGGATTTATTTACAGCTGTTGTCACCTTAGTAAAGAACGTTGGAAATATTTAATGGCATTTGCTTTTTTATGAGTGTTACGGATTTCATAATATTGATTAGTTGATCAAAAGCTGTGGATTGTCGCTGGATCTACAAATCATATATATCATCTCAGACGGAACAAGATTCCGCTTTACCAAAACTGGTATTAAATCTTATATATTTCTTAGGTATTGATCTAAACGATTATTAATTGTATTATAATGCCATAGATTCATTGATAAGATTCCGAAGTTATCCTACATGCAAAGTATTACTAGATTCATTATATTTTTATTTCGATATTACAAAATTCAAACACAATCCAATTCGAAATCATTAATTCACTGCCCAACTGACAATACTTCAAAAAATGTCAGTTTTTCTTAATTCATTTGATTCTCATCCATATCACATTCCATTATATTATAGATAGTTTCAGTAATTTTGATATCTTCTAGAATCCAATTTATAAGTTCCAGCCGTTTATTAGGATAGTTTTTGTATATTGATTAATTTTTTTCGCCTTGAATCATTCTTTTAAACATTTAATTCTTTCCGCAATACTAGTTCTGAGGTCAATAGATTTAATTATGATTATTAGATTTATGGCAGAGCCTAAAAGAGAGGCAGAATAAGAATCACAAATGCAATTCTCTTATTTTGTGCGAATTATATGATAAGTGAATCTTAGATGCGATTGTGCTAACTCGAATGGATCTAATCCAGAGCAAATGGTAGAATTGTAATGACCGTTATTACAGGTACTATTAATACACGTCCAATTAATCATAGCCAATTACTTTTAAGATATTCACATTATAATCATAAACAAACAAATGATATTTATTTTCTTTTTATCTATATTACGATTCCTTCTTTCAAGAGTGCGTGGGAAAGGGGATGTTTTTCATAATATCTCTCCCACCAATAGACTTTTTATTTTATCTTTAATAGTATATCATACGAAACTATTTCAAACTTGAGGGGAGAGTGCCTCTATTGGCTTTCCACACAATCCCCATCAGGTTTTTATTTTTATATTTAGAAGGCAAGGAGTCTCTTAAACAGGTCTTACTCCCTTGGAACCACAATTAGGACATGAAATCTTACCATGTTCATTACCACAGTTAATACAAGAGAATCTCAGGGGCTGATATTCCCCGATGTTCCTTCCGCGAGGAGTAATTCCAGAAGAGAACATGGATTTGTACCAACCCTTTATTCCGCCTAAACCTGCCTTTCTTAAGGCCCTATCATCCCGATAGATACCAAGTCCAAAGATCGCAATTATGGATGCAATGAATGATATCGGAAATGGTAAAACGAGACTTAATACGACAAATATCGACACAGTTATGGCTAACCAAAGTAGGGAATTCCTTTTGGTAGGATTATGATTATCATTTCCCTTAGCCATTAATTACTTTCCCGGCTTTATCATATTTAAATGGCTCCTAATTAGTTGGCGAGCCCATTATTTATTTTAAGATTGACTGAAAGGAGGAGATTACGATTAATTATTACAGATTTTCTAGAAATCCTCAGTCCCGTCGAATAATTTTTGACATTTCTTAAAATTTGCTATAGTTAATGTAGCTTCTCTTAAAACAATTTTACCGGTTAAAATAACAGAACTGCATTAGATTACGTTATAAATTTCGGACGCTTAAACGATTTTTCAAATGTTTATGTGGATCGGTATCCCGAATCGCCTAATATATGAATTATACGATGAGAAAAGGACAGCTTTTCAAGGTTCTCTCTTGATAAATTCCCATAGTTACCTTTAATCGAACGCGGTTCGGAGAGAATGTGACCCTAAATCATGTTATTTATTTTTCATCATTAGAGCTATTCTAATTTCAATACCACTTAGAATAACGATATCTTATTTGGAATATTTATAATTATAGGTGTTAGAGAACAATCTACTAAGTTGTCTGAAGAATTGCTTTATTAGCAGATTACTGTATTATTTCAATCCATTGTCTGAACTTCATCAAATAAATATCATTTCAGCTGAAGTTAGACTTGAGGTTCTTCTTTCCAGTTGCCTCTGGTATTACAATTACGACATATTCGTCGGCCCTTGTATCGTTCCATTGTTTCGCCATATTTTGGACTGAGTTTCGCTCTATTTCCGCAAGAACATCTCATATACATAAGCAAGGCATGTAAAGGACTGATTCTTATTAAGAGTTGTTTGAAGGAAAACTGATTGGTATCAGTTGTCGGACGCCCCATCAGGCAAGACGCTTTACAGTATGGTGTATAAAAATATTATATAAATATTGCAAGAAAGCGAAGGTAAATAACGAGTCGAGGGCTCAAACATAATTCAACATATAAATAATCTTCAGACGTAAGTACCCCATGTCGCCAATTTCTTTGCACGTTGTGAACTTCGTTAATTCCTTGCGACGAGGAAAACGCAAAATTAGTATTTTCAAGGCAGCGATGATGATAACCATTGCCATTTTTGTAACTTTTATAATAATACTCATTATGACAGGTCAAAGTTATCTGTAGGGGTATTGTTACTAATTTCAGTATTTTTATTTTGTTCCTAAAAACTATATACAAAATCCAATTCAGGATTCTTAATTCACTATCCAATGAATCCATTTCAAAAATACTGTCTATTTTTTAATTTTAATTAGAATTTCATCCATTCTAGAAAGATTTATCACCCATTCTTTCAAAATACTTCCTAGCATAATCAAGCAATTCAAATCTCATCATAGTATCAACAAATATCTGACTTGATTCACCCAGGGTTTTGGATCGTCGGAAAATAAGTATATCGATAGTATTCGATCTGATCTATCTCCAGGAGATTACTTACGGACCACTCCAATTGAATGGAATATATTTGCTGGATCTACCGGTTCTCTTCCATTGATATTTAACATTTGGTGCATTCACTTCATCCACGACAGCGGTTCCCCAAGTTGCAACTGTACCAGGGCCTACCTCACTACCTGGCAGATTCAGGCTCTGAACTCGCTTGCCTGGAGGAGTCATGGGACCACTCAGGGCTTCAGCTCTTGCAGTTACCTTTTCTGGTATTTCCGCACTCCATTGTGATAGATCATCTGCGACTTCAATTTTTATGGGAGCATATTCTATACCCCGAACTTCTCCAACTAACTTTGCAAATTCTGCCATAAAACCACCAGCCTTTCCGGTAAAAATCATATTCAAGGCGTCTCTTTGATCTTTATTGGCAGTTTCATCGAAGAATACTGCTATGTTTGCCTTGGTGTTACCAGCCCAGATATTACCCTTAAAGTCAGCCAGTGCAAGAACATTAAGGCTATCTAATGATATGTTGCCATAGTCTCCCTTCTTAATATGATATGCTAATACACCATCACAGTCGCCATAACTTGGTGTCTGAGCGAAAGCACAAGGACATGGAATCTTACATTTGCATACATCAAACCAATCTCCCGAAGCATTCCACGTTGGTATGTTATTAGTATTTGACGATGTCATAAACCAGTATTAACTTCTTTAATATTTAAAATTGCATTGGAATTTGGCTTTACTTAAAGGATGATTTTCGTCATAAAACCTAGCGAAGACAGTTTCTAACCTAAAACCGCAATTTCTGGCCTATTGGATATGTTTGATTAGCCCAAAAATTTTCACCATCATATGTTCGGTTTTTTGTTGAATGGCTTCCAGGTAGATATTGCTTTGCGTACTAATCATTGACAACCAATGCACGTCTTAATATATAGCGATTAACCAGAAATTCCGTAGCCGTTTTTTATTACGTCGTTGAGTCTATATTTTTTATAATTGTTTTCTATAAAATAAGTGCCCAATTATTAACTCAGCCGTAAATACCAATAATAATGGAAATGACGCTGGCTAAAGCGCTTAAGCCCACTATAGCAATCCACTTCATTATTTGGGCAGTTTGCAGCACTTCCACGTCTTTAGTCTATTTTTACGGATTTACCTTTATTTTTACCGGCAGTTCTGTTAAAAGTTATTTCAAGCAGTCCATTCTTGAAAGTTGACCTAACGGATTTAACATCTACGCCTGTAGGCAAATCTACTATTTCATGATACTTTCGTTTTGCGTCATCTGTCGTTACTTCAACTTTATTGTCATAGGCATTTAATTTGATGTTTTCTTTTGAAACGCCTGGTAGTTCTACAGTAACTACGACTTCCTTGTCCCTTGAATAGACTTCAGATAAAGGTTGTCGTTCTGATAGGATAGTCGGTTTCGTAAATCCTCTCCTTTGGGACGGTCTCATGTTTCCAAATTCTCTAACTACTGGCTTACCGTCAGGCCCTATCGTTGTTGTAGAACCATATACCAAAGGTCCTATTTGCCTTACCTTTCGTCTATCCTCCGTTTCGTATTCCTTGACTAATTCTTTTGGAACCTTATTCTCTAAGTCTCTAAAAATATCCTCAAATTCTTGTTCCATTTCCCTTGTGATATCGTCAAATCCTCCGAACAGGCTGTCCCTTCGACTGAATGGCCAACTTGTTCTTCCAAAAAATCTATTAAACCAGTCAAATGGTTCAATACTCATGCAAAATATACAACAATAAAATATTTAATCATAGCAATTCTTTCAGATTATTTGCCGAACGTTTGCTTATTCTAACTGAGTTTATTTCGGGTAAATTCTCCCGTGTTTTGGTATACGATTTCGTTTCGGTCTATCATTTTAGCATATTTTTTCGATTTCTCTTCGCACAATAGGGATGCGTCTCTTATCTTTACTTTTGTCCATTATGAGGGCGATATTAGGAATTGATATGAAACTATAGTAGATATATAAAACATTGCGAGGATCCAAATGACCACATAGCAAATACAGACTATGCAGATCGGAAAATCGTTAAAATAATTGACATATTTTGGTAAGGCATTTCGATTATATAACATATATATCATTTAGAGGCGCAAAATAATCATGCCGATAGACCCAGATTTCCCAAAGAATCACCAAGTAATAGGTAAACATAAGCATGCTGATGGAGAACATTTTCACTTTGTATGGGGGCCTGGTAGATCCGACGCTGAATCAGCAACCAAAACTGAAGTTCAAGACGCATACAAAGCAAGAGGAGAAGAACATGTACCACTGGGCGTTCATGGCACTATGGTTGCAATTGATTGGGATTCTTGTTATGCTGATGGAGCTTGTATTGAAGCCTGCCCTGTTCAAGTATTTCAATGGTATAGAACAGAACAAGATGTTCCGGCGATAGAAATGACTAACGCTACTAGTCAAGGAACCGGTGAGAATTCTATGAAAGACGCAAGGAAAGACTATACAGACAAATCCGATCCTATCAGAGAACATGATTGTATTTGGTGTATGGCCTGTGTTTCCGTTTGTCCTCCGCAAGCAGTAAAGGTGGATCAGTCCAGTCTTGAATATCATGAGAAATCTGCGGGAACATTCAGTGAAGAATTGTCAAAAGGTAGCGCACCACCACCCCACGGCCATTAATAATGCTTATAGATATTCGTATGAAACTATACTATAAATTAATTTTTGTGTTGGATATTTAATTACCAAATATGTGTGGTACCAGGACAGTAGTCAAACAAGTAACCATCACTATCGCAATAAGATCCAGCGGAAGTCCAGCTCTTGCCATTTTAGGAGATGTTACGTATTTGCTCTCAAAAACAATGGCATTTGGTGGAGTACCCACTGGCATAATGAATCCATAACTTGTTGCAATAGCAATGGGAACCATGATTAACAAGGGCTCAATTGAGATAGAAGAAGCAAGTGATACTGCTATTGGAATCAATAAGGCGGCGCCAGCAGTGTTGCTCGCTATTTCCCCAAAAAATATTGTTATTGTAACAATGACAAGGATTAGCATGAAATAATTCATATTTTCTACTATTAGAATTTTGCTAGATATCCACTTATCCAATCCTGTTTCAGCATACGCATTGGCAAGTGCCAATCCTCCTCCAATTAAAATGAGAACCCCCATGGTATGGTTACTGCTGTCTTCCAATCAAGAATTCTTGCTGTGCCGTACTCAGGTTCGGGAAGAATCTGTCTATTATTTTCATGAGAATTAACAAGATTTTTTTTATCATTATTAACATTTTTATCTGTAAATCGCTTGCTATCACCATCATTGTTACCATTACTAGAACTGTTTCGATAGTGTTTTTCATGTGCTAATGATGATCTGCTGGATGAAGGAATTAAAAATAATGAAAATGCTGCAGCTATCGCAATAGTAGAATCATCTACCATTGGTACTAAATGTCCCCATAATAATCCACGAGTTACCCATGCAATTGCAGTTGCTTGAAACACTGCCGCAACAATCTTTTCGTCTTTGAATCATTATCAGAATTCTCTTTTGATTTATTTTGGGTAATTTTCCTGCTTACAATGCGCAAATAAATAATTAACTCATTGTTCTTGTTATAGTTTAAGGATTTTTTTCAAACTTGTTTATATCTTGCAATCGCATTTTAGACAATATTCGTAATCCGCCATATCATCAAAAACATGATCATTCTTTGAGTGATGACACAAAACACATTCGTCATGGTTTTCAGTAATTTATTTCGAATAGTGTATACAAGTAGGTCTATGCTTTATAGTTTCAGGACTTTCACCGCTATCTCCACATTGTGAACATGTAAAAAATCCTTCGTCCTTTTTCTGAATGTCTTTTAATCTTTTGATTAGATTTACTAGAGTTTCTAAGCCAAGAGGTTTTTTCAGAGGTTCCACATCGCTCAACTCTCTAAGTTCATCTATTTCAGTCTCAAATGCTGTGATAAATATTACCTTAATAGTAGGATCCATTTTTTTCACTTTTTTTATAAATTCTATACCTGACATTTCTGGCATCCGTATATCCGTTATTATTAGCGAATACAACTTTGGATTCGTCATTAAACTCATAAGTGCTACACCCGCTCCAATGAATGCCTTTATCTTCCAACCTTTCGATTCCAAGTAACCCTGGAGTAGATCGAGAATGTCTGGTTCGTCATCAACAATCATAATATATTTTGAGCCATTCGCGGCAGTATTTGGATGCCCTAAGATTTGTTTGGTTTGGCCAAGACCCAATGACATATAGAAGGCTCTGGTAATAAGAATTATTTATAAATTTTTTTAGATTATTTTGATTCTCGGTAGGCAAACTCTCTCGCAACATCGGGTGAGCAAATTGTATCATTACTTCGCTACACCAGTATTCTTGATTAAGGACAGTATAAATTCCTAGCAGTTAACTAAGCATTCGGACTATTGAATGTTCAATCTCTAATAGTTTGACAGGTTTTACCAAAACACTTACTTTTTTAGCTTTAAAGGAACTATGCGTTAAAATTTCAAGATTGATAGAGTTATAAGCAGTTATGAAAAGGATAGAAGCCGAAGGCCATTCATTTAATATTTCAATGGCTATTTCAATTCCGTTATTCTTACCTGGTAACCTATAGTCTAGTATGTAGATATCTGCAAACTTCGTTTTGATATCTTCCATTATACCATCGGCGCTCAAATACTTGCTGATATTCTTGTAACCCTTGTTCTTAAGATAGTCACAATAAAGTGTCAAAATATCTTGTTCGTCCTCCACGATTAATATTCTGAGCGACTCCTTCATTTTTTTATTCATGAGATTACCACAACTAGGTGGAATGATGCTGATGATATAAAAATTATAAGTTTCCATTCCACTTTCATTGATTGTTACATCTATTTATTAAATATTCCCCTAATATTTCGTATTAAGTTTATATTAACGGAAATTTTTAAGATAGGTATCCTCATCCCTCTCTTACAATATGATGTCTATTTTCTTTTTCCCACCTAATTTATCGTGCCTTCAATAGCGCTCATATTATTTGCATCTCCAAGCGATGTACTACCATTGGTTAGATTTGTAATAGAACCCGCTGTGACGTTACTCGTAGATTGAGCGTTACTGGATCCAATTATTGTACCCATCATCATGAAAGCGACAACAATAACATGCATAGGAATTTTTTCATCATACAAACAAGTGCAATAAATATAAAAGCGCTGTAATTATGAACCGATTTATTCTATCTTGGTTGTAACTTGTGCATGAAAAAGATGGAGCATTTCAGTATTATAAGCAAGAGACCACCGATCTGTCTGTATCAGGTCTTGTTAATACGATGTATACTCAGAGTCTAACGCTGTTCATACAAATTTTCAATGAGGATTATCAGTTTCACCAATACTGCTTGGGACTTATAGATATAGAAGTGACCCCCCTTACCAGCAAGGTTCAAATCCCACTG